>DATAMA010000086.1:0-3943 GCA_036260765.1 Desulfobacteria bacterium
TTTTTGTTGAATATGTTAGATTAAGCCTACGTATCGAATAACCAGAGATTTATCGCACCATACTAACTATGTTATTTAGCATTATAGGGGGAATATAGGTGAAAATATTTCGGGTTAATATGTCAGACCGCAGCTTCAAAAGTGAAGATGTCCCTCAGGACTGGCTGATGCTTGGCGGAAGGGCATTGACCTCGGCAATTGTGGCAAAAGAGGTAGATCCGACATGTCATCCACTAGGAAACAAGAATAAACTGGTCTTCGCACCTGGTTTGCTGGCTGGAACAATGGCCGCAAATTCTGGACGATTATCGGTAGGAGCCAAAAGCCCGCTTACAGGGGGGATCAAAGAGAGTAATTCTGGGGGTACCGCAGCCCAAAGGTTGGCCAAACTGGGAATTAAAGCCTTAATCATTGAAGGTTTGCCGGAAGGAGATAAATGGTATAGCCTGCATGTGCATAAAGATGGAGTGAATATTAAGGAAGAAACTGAGCTGCTTGGCAAGGGAAATTATGAAGTAATCCATACGATGGTCGACCGCTACGGGGAAAATACTGGGGTAATGACGATTGGTCAGGCAGGGGAACAAAGATTGATGGCTGCGAATATTTCAGTCAAAGACCCGAAAGGTCATATTCGCAGTGCAGGCCGCGGCGGGTTAGGGGCAGTGATGGGTTCCAAGCGAATTAAAGTTATCACACTTGACGGTAATGACGGACCCGGTATCCAGATTAAGGACAAGGAGAAATTCAAGAATGCAGCTCAAATCTTTAATAAGGGACTGCTTTCTCACCCGGTAAGCGGAGATGCGTTACCTAAGTACGGTACAGATGTACTCGTCAACATCTTAAACGAAGCCGGGGGATTACCGACGAAAAACTTTCGTATGGGTCAGTTTGAGGGAGCCGAGAAAATTAGTGGAGAAACCATGTATGACACGATTGTCAGCAGAAAAGGTGATCCAACGCATGGTTGTCATGTCGGCTGCATAATCCGCTGTTCGCAAACCTACAAGGATAAAGATGAACGTTATCTCACTGCTGGGTTTGAGTATGAAACTATCTGGGGTTTTGGGGCAGGCTGTATGGTTGATGACCTCGACTTAATTGCACATGCAGACCATATCTGCGATGACCTCGGATTAGATACAATCGAGATGGCCGGTTCGATGCAAACAGCGATGGAAGGGGGCCTGCTTGAATTTGGCGATGGTCCGGGAATGATAAACCTGCTAGAGGAAGTCGGTAAAGGTAGCCCGCTAGGAAAGATTATCGGTAATGGGGCCGGATTTGTAGGCAAAGCGTTTGGTGTAAGCCGTGTAGCTACAGTCAAAAACCAGTTTTTCCCTGCCTATGACCCGAGAGCGGTTAAAGGCATCGGTGTTACTTATGCTACAACCCCAATGGGTGCTGACCATACAGCAGGCTATTCTGTGGCAAACAATATTCTCAAGGTTGGCGGGCATTTTGATCCCTTAAAGAAGGAGGGACAAATCGAGCTCTCAAGGAATTTACAGATTGCTACCGCTGCACTTGATAGTGCCGGTCTCTGTATTTTCGTAGCCTTTGCCGTACTCGATTACGAACCTGTTTCCCATGCGATAATCGACATGATCAACGCTCAGTACGGGACGGAGTGGAGCGTTGATGACTGGTTTAATCTCGGCCGATTTGTCCTTAGAACTGAACGTGCGTTTAATCAGGCGGCTGGTTTTACCGCGAAAGATGACCGTTTACCGGAGTTCTTTAATGAGCCGGTACCACCTCACAACGCAACGTGGGATTTTACCGGGGAAGAACTTGACCAGGTACTGCAGTTTTAAGACATTGTCCGATGCGCAAAAGCTTAAGGAGGTTTCCCTATGCAAGTTAACGTTAAATTATTTGCTACCTTGCGGGATGGTCGCTTTAAACAAGAAAAAATGGAATTAGGCGATAGTAGCAAGGTATTTGATGTACTTGAAAAATGCAATCTTCCGCTGGAAGAGGTTGCGATTTCGATGGTAAATGGCCGCGATGTTACGAATGATCATCAACTTCAGGATGGTGATACCCTGTCGCTCTTTCCACCAGTGGGTGGCGGTTGATGGGTGTCCAATTGCCGCCCCGCTACCAGCGAAATTATAAAGCGCTATCGGTTGAGGACCAAGCTAGGTTAGGAGAGGCTACGGTAGCTGTTGTCGGATGCGGCGGGCTTGGCGGAAACGTGATTGAAGAGTTTGCCCGGCTTGGGGTAGGCCGGCTAGTGCTTATCGACGGTGACCGCTTTGATGAAACCAACCTAAACCGTCAACTGTTGGCGACAGAAAAGAACCTGGGACAATCGAAAGTACAAGCGGCCAAACAACGGGTAGAGGCGGTTAACTCTGGGGTAAAACTCAAAATTATTGGTGAATGGTTTGATGAGGATAAGGGCGAGGAATTTTTTCAGGGAGTTAACCTGGTAGTTGACGCACTGGATTCGATTTCGCGGCGTGTATCGTTAGAACGAGCCTGCCATAAGCTGGGACTGCCGTTGGTTTTCGCCGGGGTTGCAGGATGGTTCGGGTTGTTGGGCGTAAGTTTTCCGGGGGATAACACCGTGGCCCGTCTGTTTAGGGGCGGTGAACGCGGCGCGGAGAAGGTTACCGGTAATCCCGCATTTGCGCCGGCAATAATCGCCAGCCTAGCTGTGGTGGAGGCAGTTAAAGTCCTGATTGGCAGAACAGTACCGCTTCGCAAGGCATGGCTGCAAGTAGACTTGCTGGAAATGGAGTTTGAAACATTTAGCTTAGAATAATTAGCTTAGAATAATAGCAAAACTTATTAAGCCCGGTTCTGAAAATGGACCCGGGCTTAAACTTTAATTCGCCTAATTTCAACTTATTGCTCAACTCTAAGACCGGTTGTATTACAATAGGGTTTAGGACATTAAGGACTAAGCCTACCACAATACGAGCCTTATCGACAGGCGTCAGGAGTTGAGAACGGTGTCGGTAGTTAGATTGGAACAAGTATCTGTAGTTAAACCGCAAAACAACATATCAAAAAAGATTTTAGACTCGGTGTCTTTCACCGCAGAAGATAGTCAAATCTATGTTATCGTTGGGCCGTCAGGCTCAGGCAAGAGTACGTTGCTTAGGCTAATAAACCGCCTTACCGACCCCACTGAGGGACATATTTATTATCGTGAACAGGATATTCGGAAAGTCCCAGTTACGGATTTACGTAGAAAAATCGGGATGGTATTTCAACAGCCGGTTTTGTTTTCTGGCACAGTCGAAGAAAATATTTATTATGGCCCGCGGCTTAAAGGGGAAAAAGGAAACCAGGCTGAAGATTACCTCAAGATGGTCGGATTAGGCAACGAATTTGGCCCAAGAGACGTTAAAACGCTTTCCGGGGGGGCAACAACAGAGAGTCGCAGTGGCGCGGGCTTTAATTAACAAACCGGACATACTTTTACTTGATGAACCGACTTCTGCTTTAGACCCTACTGCGACTGAACAACTGGAATCACTGATGGTAGGGTCGGTTAAATCATTTGGCTTAACCCTGGTGTGGGTAACCCACAATATTGAGCAAGCAAAGCGTGTGGGGGATCGAACCATGCTTTTGGTAAATGGGCAAATCGTTGAGGATAGACCAACCACGGAATTCTTTGCTCATCCGGAGCATGAATTAGCGAAACAATTTCTTGCCGGGAAGTTGGAAGCAGGAGGGGCGGGGCAATGAGTGTAACTTCTTTATTAATGGCCCTTACGCTGGTGATGATTTCGATTTTAGTATCTGCCCGCCAAAAACTTGGGTTGGAGAAAGAACTTATCATCAGTACGATAAGAGCAGTGGTTCAATTGCTCGCAGTAGGCTTTGTGTTAAGTTATGTGTTCCATGCAAGCAATTGGTTATTAACCAGTATGATGTTATTCGTGATGATCCTTGTTGCCGGCCAGAATGCAAGCAAACG
>DATAMA010000087.1:0-10535 GCA_036260765.1 Desulfobacteria bacterium
CATCAGGTTTTGCGGGATATAGGTTTTGAAGATCCGTGCCTGATAATCAGTGGCGCGCAAGGCGGTCAGAATACCGATCTGGCCGTGGCTGGACAGGTAGTCCTTTAAGCGGGCCAACAAACAGGCGCGCTGGGCAGCGGAAAAATAATAGATATTATTATTTAAAAGGCAGACGTCGAATAAACCGATATCTTCATTTAAATTTAGCGCGTCTGCGCAGATGATTTTTAACCTGTCGCCAAAGGACCCGCCCGACTGGTTTGCCCGGGCTGCAACTACAGAATTGAGCTCGATGCCGACCCCGCTGACGGAGTCAAAGGCGGTGAGTAACTTTTGCAAATAGATACCTTCGCCGCAGCCAATGTCGAGGACCCTGCGCCATTTCTCTTTTTGGCACTTGGCTTTGAGATAGGGCCAGACAAACGGTTCGGAAGCAAGGGAGGCGCGCGAGATCAACTGTTCCTCCATTTCCGTGCCGAGGGGAGTTTTTTGTTTCTCCTTGCCAAGTAACCCGGGCAGGCCGGCAAAGTTCGGACTCCAGTGCAGCACGAATTCTCTAAACATAGCCTCAAGGCCGAGGTCGCGGTAGGTTAATAGGGATTTGCCCAACCTGGTTAAGCGATAAGTCCGGCCGTGTTTGCTGACTAAATCCAGACAATAGGCCTGTTCCAGCCAATGATCCAGCAAAACGCGATCCCAGTTTGGATTTAACTTGATCAAGTCTTCCAGCGTCTGTTCTTTGCTTAGTTTATGCCATAATTCAAGCTCGAATCCGCTGTAAACCACCCACAAAAAGCTCAAGCCTTCCATAAGATTGGTGGTTTTGTTTAACAACAGCAACATTTCAGGTTCCAAATCATCCGCCCCTTTCCAACGGCCATGCTATAGTGTATAGCTGAAGGCGAAAACTAGTGCTTGGCAAAAGGAAAACAGGGGCTGGCGGAATAAATTGAAAATTACTTGTTAAATAGTGTAGTATTTGAGACAATAATGATGTTGTATTTCACACAGTAAATTGATTCCTGGGACCTGGTTTGGAGGACGAAACATGGCGAAAATCCTGGTTATCGATGATGAAAAGAATATGCGTTGGGCTTTGGAACGGGCGCTAAAGGCGGAAAAATATGAACTATATCAAGCTGAAGACGGCAGAAGCGGCCTGGAAACGGCCCTAACTTTAAAGCCGGATGCCGTTATCCTAGATTTGAAAATGCCCGGCATGGATGGGCTGAGTGTGCTCTCCGAGCTTAAAGCGAAAGAGCCGGACATCATGGTAATTATGATCACGGCACATGGCTCCACTGCAAGTGCTGTTGAGGCGATGAAGCGCGGTGCTTATGATTACATCAATAAGCCTTTTGATATTGATGAGTTAAAACTGGTCGTGGCCAAGGCCCTGGAAGTGGGGCAGTTGCGGTCCAAAGTACAAACCCTGGAGAGTGAAATCAGCGAACGCTACAGTTTCCACAATATTGTCGGCAAGAGCCAGGCCATGCAGCATATTTTTGATCTGGTTGAGCGGGTTAGCGATACCACGGCAACGGTGCTGATTCAGGGTGAGAGCGGCACAGGCAAGGAGCTTGTCGCCAGAGCTTTGCATTATGCGGGGGAGCGAAAACACGGGCCGTTTATTCAGGTAAACTGTGCGGCCTTGCCGGAAAACCTGTTGGAAAGCGAACTCTTCGGCCATGAACGGGGTGCCTTTACCGGGGCGATTGCCCAGCGCCAGGGACGGTTTGAGCTTGCGCACGGCGGTACCATCTTTTTGGATGAGATTGGGGAAATCAACCCGCACATCCAGGTTAAGTTGTTGAGAGTGCTGCAGGAAAGGGCCTTTGAACGTGTGGGTGGGCAGCATACGCTTAGGGTCGATGTCCGGGTGATCGCCGCGACAAACAGAGACCTTACTCAGGAAATGCGGGAAGGCCGGTTCCGGGAGGATCTGTTTTACCGTCTGAATGTGATCCCAATCAGAATGCCCAGTTTGCGCGAGCGCAAGGAGGATATTCCCTTGTTGGTCGACCACTTTCTCCATAAATACGATCAGAAAGGGCGTATAACGGGGATTAGTCCCGCGGCGCTGAAGGCATTGGTGAACTACGCCTGGCCGGGTAACATTCGGGAATTGGAGAATACCATTGAACGCATGGCTATTGTAAGCCCGGGTCCGGTAATTGAGCACGCGGATATTCCGCCGGAATTAATGGAACGGGCTGTGTCAGGGAAAAAAATGATTGTCACTCTGCCGGATGAGGGGATTAACCTGGAAGAACTGGAACAGAATTTGCTCGCCCAGGCGTTGGAGTTGGCGCAGGGGAACAAGACAAAGGCAGCGCGGTTGCTGGGGTTGACGCGGCATACGCTGTTGTACCGGCTGGAAAAGTACGGGCTTCGGTAGATTGGGGTTTGGTTTATTAGCGATGTTTTTGGCGATGTTGTTAGCGGTGTTATTAGCGATGTGAATGGGTTTGGCTGGGGCGGGTATGGATGTTTCTTCCGAACGCTCATAAATTTCCGTGTTCCTTCTTTTTAAGCGCTGCGCGCAGGGAAGGAACACGGAAATTGGAAATCGCTTCTCCAGAAACATCCATACCCCCTGCAGGCAGCGGCAAGGCCTTCTTGCACCTGGCTATAAGCAGATTAACTCATGGCTTGCATTACATACCAATTTGATTCCTGCACTATATACTAGCGGAATGTAGTGAATTCGAATAAACCCCAATCTCCCTCATGGAAAATAATTGAAACTGGGTGAATGTGATGAAATCTTTGGTGTTGGCGGAAAAGCCTAGTGTGGCCCGGGAGATTGCCCGGGTTCTTAACTGTGGCCAAAAGAATAAGGGGTATCTTGAAGGGACAAAGTACGTCGTTACCTGGGCCTTGGGGCATTTGGTTACGTTGGCGGAGCCGGAGGATTACGATCAAAAATATAAACAATGGCGGCTGGAAGATTTGCCGATGCTTCCGGACCAAATGAAGCTGAAGGTGATCCGCCAAACTTCCCACCAGTTTCAGGTTGTGCGCAACCTGATGCGGCGAGCGGATCTCAGCGAGCTAATTATTGCCACCGATGCCGGGCGGGAGGGAGAACTGGTCGCCCGCTGGATTATGAAACTGGCTAATTGGAAGAAACCGTTTAAGCGGTTATGGATTTCGTCCCAAACAGATCTGGCCATTCGGGAGGGCTTTGCTAAATTAAGACCGGGAAGGGACTTTAACAACCTTTATGATGCAGCTGTTTGCCGTGCTGAGGCCGATTGGTTGATTGGGCTTAATGTGACCAGGGCTTTAACCTGCAAGTTTAATGCGCAGCTAACCGCCGGACGGGTGCAGACCCCGACCCTGGCGATGATTGTGCAACGTGAGGAAGAGATTAAGCAATTTAAGCCCGTAGACTATTGGACAATCCGGGCTGATTTCGGCGACTACTATGCTGATTGGCGGGGAAAACAGGGCAACCGTATTTTTGCCTATGACAAAGTTGAAGAACTGCTCGGAAAGTTGCAAGGTCACCGAGGCAGAATTATCGAGCTGCGCCGCGAGGCTAAGAGTGAACCGGCTCCGCTGGCGTATGACTTGACGGAACTCCAACGGGATGCTAACCGGCGCTTTGGTTTTTCCGCCAAGCAAACCCTTAGTGTGTTGCAGAATTTATATGAACGGTACAAGCTTGTGACTTATCCACGAACTGATTCCCGCTATATCTCAGCGGATATTGTCCCAACCCTACCGGCACGGCTTAAGAGTATGGCTGTAGGGCCTTACGCCGCAGCCGTGAAACAGCTGTTGCAGAAGCCGCTTGTCACCACCAAGCGCCTGGTAGACGACAGCAAGGTTTCCGATCACCATGCCATTATACCGACTGAGCAGCCCCTTAATCTCTCAGAACTTGGCGGAGATGAAAAAAGGCTTTATGATCTGATTGCCCGGCGTTTCCTGGCGGTACTGTTTCCGCATTATCGCTATGAGCAGCTTACCTTGGTTACGTTGGTCAACGGGGAAAGTTTCTATTCCCGCGGCAAGGTCGTGACCGATCTGGGTTGGCGGGCAGTAGCCGTTAATCTGGCCGAACGCGAGGAAAAAAAGGAAGACGCCTTGCCGGAACAAACACTTACCAGCTTGCGCAAAGGTGAAGAGCGTGAGCTGAAAAAGCTTAAAGCCAATAAAGCCAAAACTAAGCCGCCGGCTCGATACACGGAGGCGACTTTGCTCTCGGCAATGGAAAACCCGGGTAAATTTATCGAGGATGAAGAGTTACGCGAAACGATGAAGGGCAGCGGGTTAGGAACCCCGGCGACACGGGCGGAAATTATTGAGAAACTGCTCAATACGTATTACGTTGAACGGAACGGCAAGGAATTGACGCCGACTTCCAAAGGGATTCAATTAATTAAACTGGTGGTTCCCCAACTGAGGAGTCCGGAGCTGACCGCTAAGTGGGAGCAAAGCCTTACCGATATCGCCCGCGGGAAGGGCAGCAGGACCCAATTTATCACCGCAATTACTCGGAACGCTGCGGAACTCGTCCAAACGGTTGCCACTGATACCGCTGTCTATAAGGCTGACAATATCTCCAAGACGAAGTGTCCACAGTGCGGCAAGTATATGTTGCTCGTCAAGGGTAAACGGGGCAAGATGCTGGTGTGCCAGGACCGCAGCTGCGGCTACCGTCAAGCAGAGAGAGAAGATGAGTTTAGATTTTCCAGCTCCAAACGCGGCAGCCGGGTTAATCAACGCTTGATTGCTAAGTATAGCGATCAAGCGGCAATTGGCAGTAATCTCGGTGACTTGCTGAAAGAAGCCCTGGCTAAAGAGAATGAACCGAATAAATAGCTCGAGCGAGAAAGTATGTAAAGCCTTTGATTTCGCCATTCGGCGGGAGCAAAGGCTTTCTATTTAAGCGAAATAGCATGGTAATCATAAAAAATTCACAATTTAGCTATTGACTTTAAACCAAGAGAAATAGTAAGATTTAACCGTAAGATACATATAGGGGGTATACCTATCTGAACATGTCTTACTGGAATAGGCCTATCAGGAGACATATATGATGATACGTTTCCTGCCACGCAATTGGCGGGAATTCCATTGAGACCCAGCGAGGTCCATTGAGGCCCAGAGGCCCTAGAGGCCCAGCGAGGCCTCACACAGATTAACAAAGGGGGGACAGGGATGAATGGGACTTGTGTCTGCGACACTTTACATACATACATCATGCCGCGGGATGAAAGGTTTGATTGAACCACATACTTATGGTGATGATGTGTTAAATGAGAGAGCAGGTCTTGATGGAAATTCCGCGGATGAGGAAACAAGGTAATTTTAACGGCAAGAGGGACGAAAAGTGGAGAATACGATAAAAGAAATAGGAATAGTTGGCATGACTTGCGAACATTGCGTAAAGCGGGTTACCAAGGCCTTGCAAAACATAGCCGGAATAAGCGATGTTCACGTTTCTTTACAGGAAAATAAAGCAACTTTCTGCTATGATCCTGCTCAGGTAACGCTGAACCAGGTACAAGCGGCCATCGAAGATGCTGGATATGAAGTCCTTAATCACGCAGCTAAGGAAGCTAAACCGGAGGCTACCCCTCAGGCAAACGCAAATGTTAACGCACTGAAACACACACAAAGACAATTTAAGATTAGCGGCATGACCTGTGCCAACTGCGCTTTGACTATTGAAAAGGGTGTCACCAAGTTGCCAGGGGTGACGTCAGCCTCGGTTAACTTTGCTACGGAGAAATTGACCGTTGAGTACGATCCTGAACAGCTCGACGCGGAGCGGGTGAAAGAAAAGGTTAAGGATTTGGGCTATCGGGCTGTCGGCGGCGAGAGTGACGGCAAGCAGCAGTTTAAGGTCAGCGGTATGAGCTGTGCCAATTGCGCCCTAACCATAGAGAAAAAGTTAAAAAACACGGTCGGGGTAAAAAACGCGACAGTTAATTTCGCGAGTGAAACAGTAACGGTTGAGTTTGATCCTCACGTTACCGATTTGAAAACAATTTTTGCCCAAATCAGAGATGCAGGATATATTCCCCGCGAGGGTGATGATCAGAGCCAGGATGAGGAAACGCAACGCTTAACAAAAGAACGTAACCTGTTGATTTTCAGTGCCGTACTGAGTGTGCCGGTGTTGTGGCTGCTTTATCTGACGCCGATGACCCCTGCCGGCAGGTTTATCTCCTTTGTAATTGCTTCGATTGCCCAGTTTTCCGTCGGCCTGACCTTCTACCGGGGTGCGTATCACGCCCTGAAAAACAAGTCGGCGAACATGGATGTTTTGGTGGCCATGGGCATTACCGCTGCCTACGGTTATAGTGTGTTGACAACTTTTCCGCAGGTATTTTTTAGCGGGGATACGTTCTTCGATACCTCGATGTTGTTGATCGTTTTCATTCGTTTCGGCAAGTTCCTGGAGGCTAAGGCCAAAGGCAGGGCAAGTCAAGCGTTAAAACGGTTATTGGAACTCCAGGCGGATAAGGCCCGGTTACTGGTTGATGGTGAAGAACGGGAAGTTGCAGCCTCAGAGGTGCAGATCGGAGATGTAGCGCTGGTTAAACCAGGTGAGAGAATACCAGTGGATGGTGAAATCATCGAGGGACAGGCAAGCATTGACGAATCGATGCTGACCGGTGAATCTGTACCTGTGGACAAGGGCGTAGGTGCCAGCGTCGTTGGTGCGACGATCAATAAATCCGGCGTTATTAAGGTTCGGATCACCAAAACTGGCAAGGATACCGTTTTAGCGGGGATCATTAAAATGGTTGAAGATGCCCAAGGGGTTAAACCACAAATTCAGCGTCTGGCTGATACTATTTCTAACTACTTTGTTCCGGCTGTAGTGACAATCGCGCTTTTCACCTTCCTGATTTGGTTTTTCGGTTTACATGAGTCTTTTGTCTTTGCCTTTACGGCAAGTATCGCCGTGCTGGTAATCGCCTGTCCCTGTGCCCTGGGCCTGGCTACGCCTACCGCGATTATGGTGGGCAGCGGCGTAGGCCTCAATCGGGGACTGCTGTTTAAGTCAGCGGCTATATTGGAAGGCACTGCTAAACTGCAGGCGATTGGCTTCGACAAGACCGGGACATTAACCAAGGGATCACCGGAGGTTACTGATATTAGAGCTTACGCCCCACTGACCCAGACCGAATTATTGGCAGTTGCGGCAGCGGGTGAAAACCTGTCGATACACCCGTTGGCTCAAGCCGTAGTGAACAAGGCTAAGCAGCAAAATCTGCCGATTGGCGAGGTTTCCGACTATCTGGAAGAGAGCGGGCATGGCATTGCCTGTAGTTATCAAGGAAAAAGACTACTAATCGGGAACATGAAACTGATGCAGAAATACGCGGTGAACGTGGCTAAAGCAGAAGCGGATTTCAGGTCGCTGGCTGAACAAGGCAAGACTACGATGTTTGTTGCCTTGGATGAAGCTTGCGTTGGCTTGATTGCTTTAGCGGATGTGCTAAAAGAAAGTTCGCGGGAGGCCATAGCCAGGCTCCACAAATTAGGGTTAAAAACCTTCATGATCACAGGCGACAATAAAAAGGTAGCCTCAGTAGTCGGCAAACAGGTGGGCATAGACGAAGTATTGGCAGAAATTCTGCCGCAGGACAAAATTGCAGCGGTCAAAAAGTATCAAGAGCAGGGCTTTAAGGTAGCGATGGTCGGCGATGGAATCAATGATGCCCCGGCTCTGGCCCAAGCGGATATCGGCATTGCGATCGGTTCCGGTACGGATGTAGCTAAAGAGACAGGCGATATCATTCTGGTACGCAACGATTTGCTCGATGTTGAACGGGCAATTCGCTTAGGGCGCAAAACCTTGAGCAAAATAAAACAGAACCTATTCTGGGCTTTAATTTACAATACTATCGGTATACCTATTGCCGCAGGGGTGTTATACCCGATAACCGGGAAACTCTTACCCCCGGAATGGGCCGGATTAGCAATGGCCTTTTCTTCAGTGTCAGTGGTAACCAGTTCGATTTTGCTTAAAGGATATGACCGCAAACTGGTTAACTAGTGGAATGACATTGGCTAAGGCTACCCGGCACACTGAAAGGGGGTGAGCAAAATGGGATGTTGTTGTGGACCGAAAGATAATGCCTCCGTGGTGTTAAAGGTTGAAGGAATGACCTGTGGGCATTGCAAGATGGCGGTAGAAAAGGCGGTTAAGTCAGTGAATGGGGTTACCGGCGCAGAAGTTGATCTAAATGCCAAACAGGTTAAAGTTACCGGCAATTTTGATCGTACTGTTGTTGCTAAGGCGATCGAAGATGCAGGGTATCAGGTAGTTGCCTAAATTAATCGTAAGGCTTTCCAGTAATGGAAGGCCTTACGATTTTTCGTAGTACTATCAGAAAGTATAACCTTGCCAATATTGGCAAGGACAGCGGAAGATAGTACGAGGAAAAACGCGTACAGAGCGAACCGATACGCGTTTTTCGTAGTTATTAATGAACGAATTGCCGATTAAACGGGGGTAAACTTAATGAAAACCAAATTGTTTGTGGCTGTCGGTATTATTCTTGTCATTGGAATAGTCTGGTGGGCGTTAGGTGTGGTGCGCGGCCAGACGGGGGCTTCTTCCACCGGCGCGGCAAGCACGCAAAACCAAAGTAGTTTGAGTTCCAAGTCCAGTCCACAAACAGATTCCCAGGGGAACGTTGAGGTCATTGCAACCTGGGAAGGGCAAGGTACAAGTGCTTCAGAACAAAAATTTCTGCTGCAGATCAATAACCACATGGTCAGTTTGGATAACTTTGACTACGCAAAAGATGTTCGGCTTAAGGTTAACGGGGCTAATGTCTCTGCTGTAGTAAATGTGCTTAACCGGGACGGTGAAGGTCATCATGTTTCGGCGGAACTAGGTCTGGAAAGCGGGCAATTGGCCCAACTCAAAAAGGGGGATAAACTCACCCTGATCGTGAACGACGTTGCGGGAACGCCTAGCCGGATGTTTACTTTTACCTACTAAAGGGAAAAGGGTGATTTCGTGAGCGCAGCTCTGTTAGCCATCGCTTTTTCAGCTGGAGTATTATCCTTTCTTTCACCGTGTATCATTCCGATGTTAGGGGTATACTTTTCCCTAATCACGGGTTTAACAGTTCCTGAGTTAAACAATGCTGCGCTGGATCGGCATTTACGCCGCCGGGTGCTGCGCAACACTGTTGCATTTGTGGTTGGGTTTAGTTTGGTCTTTACCGCGGCGGGTTCGTTAGCAGGTGAAGTAGGCGCTTTGTTGGGCAGGTGGATCACCGTACTGAACATTTTCGGCGGTACAGTGGTATTGATACTAGCATTGAAAATGCTCGGTGTCTTTGATCTGGCATTTTTAAGCAAATTTCAATGGGAACCTGCTTTTTTCGATCAGGTGAGAACCCGAAGCACGCGAAGCGTATGGGTTTCTTTCGTGGTAGGGTTATTTTTTGCCGTGGTTTGTTCGCATTGCATTGCGCCAACCCTCTATTCCATTCTAGCCGCAGCCGGTGCAACCCAGGGCCCATTAAGCGGGATGCTGGTTATGTTGGTGTTTTCCCTGGGCTTAGCCATTCCTTATTTGCTGACTGGACTGTTTTTTAACCGGGTTCTGCAGGGCCTGAAGAAGTTTCGCAATAAACTCGTTATCGTTGAAAAGGTGCTGGGAGTATTGATGTTGTTCATGGCCTACATTGTGTATACTAACCAGCTAACAGTATTGACCGGACATCTTGCCAACTTTCTGCCGCGCTTACCACTGGGAATGTAAACACAAGTGCCGATACCAATCAATTCTGGGGAAGGTGGCAAAAACTTGGATCAAGAAACACTGCTGACCAGAAAACGTTATAATAGGACTGCAAAAATTTACGACTTGATGGACCGGATGATTAAGCCTGACTTACGGTCCCGGGTATTAGGCCTGGCTGCGGGAAAGGTACTGGAGGTCGGTGTCGGCACCGGTAACAACTTGCGCTATTACCCTGAAGGGTGTGAGGTTACCGGTATAGATTTAAGTCCCGGCATGCTGGCCAAGGCCAAAGCGAAAGTAAAGGAAGCCAAAGTTGCAGTCACTCTGCTCGAAATGGATGCTCAAAACCTGAAGTTTCCCGACAATCACTTTGACACTGTAGTGGCGACCTGCGTTTTTTGTTCCGTACCAGACCCGCTTAAAGGCTTACAGGAAATTAAACGGGTTTGCAAACCAAATGGCAAGGTAATTCTGTTAGAACATGTCCGCAGCGAAAATCCAATTCTGGGTAAGATCATGGATATCCTGGATCCATTGACGGTACGTTTGATCGGACCACATATCAATCGAAGAACGGTGGAAAACGTCCAAAAGACGGGAATGAAAATTCAAAGTGTGGAAGACCAGAAAACCAAAATTTTAAAGTTGATTATCTCAGAACCATAAACAAACACTTAACTATTTGCATATTCAATTTAAAAACCTAGTTAATAAAGGGGGTGTTGCAAAACGAACTGAAGAGTTCGATTGCAACACCCCTGTTCTTTGTCCCTATAAAACACAACTGCGGGCCCCGAAAGGC
>DATAMA010000102.1:0-8927 GCA_036260765.1 Desulfobacteria bacterium
ACGTTAGATTCGATCAGGCGTAAAACAAACCTGGAACGGCTAGCCCAAAATGTTCAGGCAATTGCGGCGGGCAACAACATTGCCCAATTTCTGGACCTGATTGCCGGCCTGCCGGAAGAGAATTACGCCAGCTTCGCCGCCTCGTTTAACCAGGTCTATAGTTGGGCGCCGGATAAGTTGCAGTTAGGCTTCCTAAAATTGTTAAAAGGTTCCGGGGTACGGGAAAAAACGGGAGATTGGGGATACCGGTTTACACAGGCGCCGCCGTACAAGGTACTTGCCAGCAAGTGGCTAAGCTATGCGGATTTGCTCAAACTGCAAATCATTGAGGACCTGGTCGACAAGTATTTTAACTCCCACCGGTTTGTCCATACGCTCAAATATTTGATCGACACCGAATTCGGGCAAAACCCGTTCGCTTTTTACGAGGCCTTCGCGGGGTTTTGGGAGGCGAATTGTTACCATCGCCAACCGCACAGCGCCGGGGCCTTATATGGGCAGCTGCTGGAATTTTACGACTGCCGGAGGGGAAAAGATTATCCGCTGGTGGCCGAATTATTAAAGCTGGACTACTTGTTGCAAGGACCGCCGGCTGCAGTTCCCGCCTGGTTTCAGCCTGCAATCAAGGCTTCAGAGGAAGCTATGCTGAAACAACGAGTTAACGCTTTCTTGCGCACGGGACTGCCGAAGTTGATGCCGGGGTTAGCCAACCTGGGGCGTCGTGAACTGCACCGCTACTTTCACTTAGAGTTATTCCAGCCGCTAATCGCTGATTATCTCAATATTCCGTATCCAGCGGCCGAAGGTGAGCCGCTGGCGCTGTTGTTTTACTATCCGGGCAACTTGGTTAAAGCACCGTCTTCAGGGTTTATTCCCGTCATCATTTAAGCATTGGCTAACCTCTGTCTGTGGCATACTACATAGGATGCCATTGAGGAGTGAACGAAATGAAATTTACCGGTGATTATCACATGCACTCGACGTACAGTGATGGTCGGGCCAGCCTGGCTGAAATGGTCGACTCTGCCCGGAGAAAAGGGTTAAAAGCGGCAGCGATTACGGACCACGGGCCGCGCAACATTCGGACCGGTGTCAGAAACGCCGCGCAATTTCTGAAGATTAAAGCTGAACTGCAAGAACTTAACAAAGAATATCCCGATATCAAACTTTGGGCCGGCTGTGAGGCGGATATCGTCGGGCTGGACGGGGAAATTGACGTCCCGCCGGAAATCTGTCAGGCTTTGGATCTGGTAATTGTCGGGCTTCACCCCTTTGCCCGTCCGAATAAACCGGCCGACATCTGGCCGTTAAACGGGCGTAACCAGGCAGCACGAATCTCCCAAAGCCAGCGGCGAAAAGTAATTAATACCAATACCAAGACTTTGATTGCGGCCATGGACAAGCATCCTGTCGATATCATCAGCCACCCGGGACTCGGTATGCCGATC
Source organism: Desulfobacteria bacterium (assembly GCA_036260765.1). GTDB lineage: Bacteria > Bacillota > Desulfitobacteriia > Desulfitobacteriales > JAJXUE01 > DATAMA01. Next base: position 1,449 of record DATAMA010000102.1, read on the forward strand.
GAAACCAGGGAAGTGGCCCGGGCGTGTGTACGCAACGACGTCATGTTCGAGATCAATTGCGGCCACCACTTTCCCTCGCTCGATGCGGTACTTGCCGCTGCGCAAGAAGGCGTTCAGTTTATCGTTGACAGCGATGCGCACTTTATTGAAAGCGTGGGCAAATTGACCTATGGCTCCGGCGTGTTGGAACAAGCGGGAATCCCGCCGGAACGGGTTGCTAACGCCTGGCAAGAAGGAAAAGAAGTCCTTTGGGAGAATTAGTACTAAATATCAACGCCTGAAAAGAGTGGACAAGAGATGGAAGCACAAGATCTACAGTTTGTCATTATTACCGGGTTGTCTGGAGCAGGAAAGTCACAGGCGATGCAGAGCCTCGAAGATCAGGGGTACTTCTGCGTGGATAATTTGCCGCCGACGTTTATCGGCAAGTTCGCTGAGTTGTGTGCGCAGAAAGGCGGCTCAATCCGGCGGATTGCCGTCGCTTGTGACCTGCGCGGCGGTGAATTTTTCAGCACGCTGGCAGAAGCCCTGGAACACTTACGTGATAAGGGAATCCGCCATGAAATTTTGTTTTTGGAGGCTTCCGACGAGGCGTTGGTAAGGCGTTATAAGGAATCACGCCGCCGCCATCCGCTTTCGGTGCAGGGCCGGATTTTGGACGGAATCCAGCAAGAACGGGCCCAGCTTGCAGATTTACGCGGCCAGGCCGACAAAATAATCAATACGACCAATCTCAGCTCACGCCAACTGAAGGCAATGGTGACCGAGATTTATGGTGATCATAAGGATACGGACAGATTACAAATTTCAATCATCTCGTTTGGGTTTAAATATGGTATCCCAATGGACGCCGACCTGGTGATGGATGTGCGCTTTTTGCCAAATCCGTTCTATGTCAAGGAGTTAAGAGGACTAACCGGGGAGGACGAAAAAGTCAGAGATTATGTACTTAAATCGGAAATAACCACGGATTTTCTCAGTAAATTTGAGGGATTGCTAGATTATATCCTGCCTTATTATATTAAGGAGGGGAAAAATCATCTTGTGGTTGGCATTGGCTGCACAGGGGGTCAACACCGTTCGGTGGCGATTGCCGCCGAAATTGCCCGCAAGTTAAAACTGGCAAACTATCTGATAAGCATTAAGCATCGGGACGCTATTCGTAATCTTAAAGGAGGCGCCAAATAGTGAGGGCGCTAAAGTGGCTTTATCCGAACTTAGGCGTGAAACGCTGGTTCCTTGCGGCCATAATCGGCATATTCCTGTTTGCCGTTGGCTTTGCCGTAACGAATAACGGTGTGGCTTTAGGTTATATAGAGTGGAAATTTAAAGAAATTGTCTATCTGGCCACGGGACGAACCCGTTGGACAGCGGTGCCTGCCGGGATTGTAGTATCGATTTTAGGCGCCTTATTGACCCTTGGCGGCATGCAGCAGATGTTTAAGGCAATTATCCGTGCCCTGCTGCCGGAAAATGAGAGTAAGGTAATCGACCTCGTTTACCAGAAAAACCAGTTGAAGCGAGGTCCGAAAGTCGTCGTAATCGGCGGGGGTACCGGCCTTTCTGTCTTGCTGCGGGGCCTGAAACAATATACCAGCAACCTCACCGCAATTGTAACCGTTTCTGATGACGGCGGCAGCTCGGGGCGCCTGCGCGGTGAACTGGGCATTTTACCGCCGGGGGATATCCGTAACTGCCTTGTAGCTTTGGCGGATACGGAAAACTTAATGGATGAATTATTTTCTTACCGGTTTGAAAGCGGTGATTCGCTGGCCGGACATAACCTGGGGAATCTGTTGATTGCCGGGATGACCGACATTGCCGGAGATTTTAAGACGGCAATTGACCAGATCAGTAAGGTCCTGGCGGTAAGAGGCAAGGTCCTGCCATCGACGCTGGACAACGTTACCCTGGGGGCAGAGTTGCAAGATGGCAGTAAAATCTATGGCGAAAGTAATTTTCGCCGGGTAAAGAGCCCGATCAAGCGGGTATTCCTACAGCCTGGGTGTTGTAACTCGGTCGAGGAAGCCCTTACTGCGATTGCCGAGGCAGAAGCCATCGTGCTTGGGCCAGGCAGTCTCTATTCCAGCGTGATTCCCAATTTGCTGGTCACGGAAATTCAACAGGCGCTCCGCGATGCGTCGGCCCAGAAAATCTATGTCTGTAATGTGATGACGGAACCGGGAGAAACACCGAATTACACCGCCTCACAACACCTGAAAGCGATCATCGATCATTGCGGCCAAGGAATCGTCGACACGATGATTGTCAATACCCAGAGAATCCCTCCCTATCTGGAGAAAAAATACAAAACCCAAGGTGCGATACCGGTTAAAGCAGACCTTAAGAAGTTGGAGAAGTTGGGAATAAGGGTATTTGAAGAAGACTTAATTTATGAAACTGATTTGGTCCGCCACCACCCGGAAAAATTGGCCAAGAGTATTATCAAGGCGATCTTCCGTTCCAAGACCCTGAGCGATCGGGTCACGTTGGTTGACGAATATCTATTAACCAGAAAACTAAGAACTTAGGATGACTACGTTGCCGTGGCGAAAGGGGTGAATGCCTGATGTCCTTTAGCGGGAAAGTCAAGGAAGAACTGGCCAGGTTGGAAATGAAGCGGAGTTGTTGTCAACTCGCAGAGTTAGCGGCGTTAGTCAGAATGGATGGCACCTTGCAAATCAGCGCCAATCGGCGGATGGCATTATACGTTCAAACCGAAAGTGCTCCGGTTGCCCGGAAAATATATAAACTGGCCAAGACAAGGTTGCAAACTCCCGTAGAGATAATGGCCAGGCGTAAACTGAAGTTACGCAAAAATATTACCTATGCCGTGCGGATCCATTCATTCGACGGTGCAGTTTTACAGACCTTGGGCCTGCTAGATGAGCAACTGCGGATCAGGCCGGGCATCAAACCGGAACTGATCAGGCGGCAATGCTGCCGGCGCAGCTACTTGCGCGGCGTTTTCCTGGGCGGAGGTTCAATTAACAATCCGGAGGGAAACTATCATCTGGAGATCATCAGTAATGATGAGGATCACGCCGCCGGAATTTGCAACCTGTTAAACAGCTTTCACTTAGGCGCTAAAATCAGTCCGCGTAAAAGTTGGTATGTCACCTACCTGAAGGAAAGCGAGCATATCGCCGATTTCCTGACTTTGATCGGCGCACACGCCGCGGTGTTGGAATTCGAAAACGTACGGGTGCTGAAGGATGTGCGTAACCAGGTCAACCGTCTGGTTAACTGCGAAACAGCCAATTTAAACAAGACTGTGGACGCGGCAATGCGTCAGATTGAAAATATTCGCCTGATCGAACGGACGATAGGTCTGGATAAGCTGGATAAATCCCTGCAAGTAGTAGCCGACCTCCGGTTACAGCACCCGGAGATTAGCCTTAAGGAATTGGGCGAAATGCTTGTACCAAAGGTTGGCAAATCCGGCGTGAATCACCGTATCCGCAAAATTGAGGAAATCGCGGCGCAGATCCACTCCCGGATGACGGAAGGGTAAGTTGATGAGGAATCTGACACGGATTACGTTCGCGGACCAACGAAACTCGATGCAACATGTTTTTGAAACTATTCCCCTCTGGCGGGTGTGCAAGAATTTTGCCGTCGTTGAACTGAGCAGATATACACCGCTGCTCGGTGTAAAGAATTTTCTGCTGCGTACTTTTCTCGGTACCAAAATTGGCCGCGATAGTTCCATTGGCCTGATGGTAATGCTCGATATCATTAAACCAGAGCTGATCACGATTGGGAATAATACAATTATCGGCTACAATACAACTATTTTGGCACATGAGTATTTGCCGCGGGAATTTCGCTATGGCCCGGTTGAGATCGGGGAGAATGTCTTGATTGGCGCTAATTGCACAATCCTTGCCGGAGTTTGTATCGGCGCAAATGCCGTAGTATCAGCCGGAACAGTGGTCAACCGGGATGTTCCTGCGAACACAATGGTCGGCGGTAATCCAATGCGAGTCATTAAACAAGTAAGTCAGTGATCGAAACTTTGAGTTTGGGGGAATCTTTGGTGCGGCTGGATTTTTCGCAACAACTGGGACAAATCCAAAAATTAATCATTACTCCCGAACTGCGTCAGGCGATCAATATCCTACAGATGCCTGCTCTTGAGCTTTCTCAGTTTGTGAATGAACAGTTGCTGGAAAATCCGCTGCTTGAGGCTAAGGAAGAACGGGATGACGAACCGGCGGAAACAGGTCAAGAGGAACAGGCTGTCGATTGGCAGGAGTACTTCCTCGACCGCAGCGACTTAGGGTTGACCAGGGAACGGAGACAAGACGAGTTTTCCAGCGAAAACTTCTTGACCTCCCTGCCAACCTTACAGGACCATCTCATGGAACAGCTTGATATCACCGTTACAAGTAAACGTGAGTTGTTGATTGGCAAATATCTGATTGGCAATATTGATGACAACGGCTATTTAGCGATTAGCGTGGCTGAAACCGCGCAGGCCACCGGGGTAAGCCCGGCGGAGGCAGAGCAAGTGCTCAGCCTGATTCAAACGTTTGACCCGCCTGGGGTGGGGGCGCGTGATTTGAAGGAGTGCCTATTGCTGCAGCTGGCGCAACATCCGGATGCGCCTAAAGCCGCAGAGATCCTGGTGAAGGAACATTTGGCGGAACTGGGAGCCGGCAAAATCAGTAAAATTGCCGCCGCGCTGCGGCTATCGACTAAAGACGTACAAGAAACCGCAGATTTTATCCGTACGCTCGATCCGAAACCGGGACGCCGTTTTGCTTCGGGCCAGGATGTCAGGTTTATCGTGCCGGATGTTGTGGTCGAAAAGGTGAATGGCGATTATGTCGTACTGGTCAATGATAACAGCTACCCTCGGCTTGGGATTAACCGCGGCTACCGCGAAGCGCTAAGCGGCAAGGTCGATGACGCTGCCAAGCAGTTTGTGGAAACAAAACTCCAGGCTGCAGCTTCGCTCATTCGCAGTATTGAACAGCGGCGGTTGACAATTTACCGGGTAGTTAGTTGTATTGTGGATTTGCAGCGGGAATTTTTTGATAAAGGGCCCCGCTACTTAAAGACGATGACTTTGCGGCAGGTAGCGGAAGTTGTCAATTTGCATGAGTCTACCGTCAGCAGAGCGACGGCGAATAAATATATGCAGAACCCGCATGGTGTTTTCCCACTTAGATATTTCTTTGCCAGCGGGGTCGAGAACGAAACCGGCGAAACCACTTCGGCTGAGTCGGTAAAACGGATGCTCAAGGACCTAATCAGTGCGGAGGATCAGCGAAAACCGCTGAGCGACCAAAAAATTACCGACTTATTAATCGATAGGGGTATCAACATTTCCCGGCGGACGGTTGCCAAATACCGGGATGAATTGGGGATTCCCTCTACTACGCTGCGTAAAAGATACTAAAAAGGATATAATTACCACCCGCTGGGTTGGAAATAGTCGCCCGCTTGGACTAATACTATAGTTAACGTAAAGAAAATTAGCCAGGGGGTTTTTCAATGACGGTAAAAGTAGCAATTAACGGATTTGGCCGGATTGGACGTAATGTATTTCGGGCGGCGCAGGCTAACAAGGATCTGGAAATAGTCGCAGTCAATGACTTAACAGATGCGCGGACGTTGGCGCACCTGTTAAAATATGATTCTGTCCACGGGACGTTTTCTGCTGTCGTTAAACCTTTAGAGGGTTCGTTTGCGGTTGACGGCAGGGAGATCAAGGTGACGGCGGAAAAGGATCCGGCCAACTTGCCATGGGCGGATTTGGGCGTTGATATTGTAGTTGAATCAACCGGCCGGTTTACCAAGGGGCCTGAGGCTAAAAAACATCTTACAGCGGGTGCGAAAAAAGTGGTGATTTCAGCGCCGGCTACGGACGAAGACCTAACGGTTGTCATGGGTGTTAATCAGGATAAGTATGATCCGGCGCGGCACAATATTATCTCCAACGCTTCCTGCACCACCAATGGATTAGCACCGGTAGTAAAAGTGATTCACGAGAAATTCGGCATCAGTGCCGGCCTAATGACCACAATTCATTCCTATACTAACGACCAGCAGATTCTCGACCTGGCCCATAAGGATTTACGGCGGGCGAGAGCAGCGGCATTGTCGATGATTCCGACTACCACCGGGGCAGCGAAAGCGGTATCACTGGTCATCCCGGAAATGAAGGGGAAATTAAACGGATTTGCCGTCAGAGTGCCAACCCCGAATGTGTCTATCGTCGACCTTAATGTTTATCTGGAAAAAGAAGCAACTAAAGAGCAAATAAATTCCGAATTATTTGACGCAGCTAATGGTGAATTAAAAGGAATTTTGGCCTATAATGAAGAACCATTGGTATCTAGGGACTATAACGGCGATCCGAACTCTTCAATCGTAGATGGACTGTCTACCATGGTGTTAGACGGAAAGCTAGCGAAAATCGTAGCTTGGTACGATAACGAATGGGGTTATAGCTGCAGGGTAGTTGACCTGGTTGCATATATCGCCGGAAAACTTTAAGTCAAGAGGGGGTAACCCCTCTGCTTTTTGTGGGAAGGAGACCATATGAACAAAAAAACAGTTGAGGATTTTTCGGTTAAGGATAAACGCGTTCTCGTGCGGGTCGATTTCAATGTACCGATGGACGAGAACGGCACGATCAGCGATGACACGCGAATTCGCGCGGCTCTGCCCACAATTGAGTATCTGCGTGAACACGGGGCGAAAACAATTTTAGCCTCCCATCTCGGCAGGCCAAAAGGGCAGGTCAATGCTAAATACAGCCTTGCCCCAGTTGCCCGGCATTTAGGTGAACTACTCGGTGCTCCGGTAATGATGGCGCCTGATTGTATCGGGGACGAAGTCAAGGGCTTAATTGGCAAGCTTGCCTCCGGAGAGACCTTATTATTAGAAAATGTCCGCTTTCATCCTGAAGAGGAGAAAAATGATCCTGCCTTCGCGGCAAAGCTAGCTGAGCTAGCTGATGTTTTTATCAATGACGCCTTTGGTACCGCGCATCGCGCGCATGCCTCAACAGAAGGTGTCGCCAGGCTGCTCCCAGCCGGGGCCGGTTTCTTGATGAAAAAAGAGATTGAGTTTCTGGGCGAGGCTTTAGCAAACCCGGAACGGCCATTTGTGGCGATTATCGGCGGCGCAAAGGTCTCGGACAAAATTGGCGTGATCGAAAATCTATTGGATAAAGTAGATAGTTTAATTATCGGCGGCGGCATGGCAAATACTTTTTTAAAGGCACAGGGCTATTCCATAGGCAGTTCGCTTGTGGAAGATGATAAATTGGCGTTAGCTAAGCAGTTGTTGGCAAAAGCAAGGGAGAATAAGGTGCAATTTCTGCGCCGTCGATATTCGGCATACCCCGTAACTCTGCAGCATTGCCGGGTTTCACGCTTCCGCCATATTGAATTCTTATCGTTTGTCCGGCCTCGCTGCCAAATGTTGCACTGATCAAAGAACGGATGAAACTGCTTACTTGTT
>DATAMA010000110.1:0-3316 GCA_036260765.1 Desulfobacteria bacterium
ACCGTTGGCGGGCACGGCCAGGAGACAATCGGCGGGACCGTGGAATTTCAGCGGCTCGGTTTCGACGGGGTAATTCAGCTTTTGCCGCTAACCTGTATGCCGGAAATTGTCGCCGCGGCAATACTGCCGAAAGTCAGCCGGAACCTGCAGATCCCGGCGATGACCCTATATGTGGATGAACAGTCCGGCCAGGCCGGCTTGTTGACACGGCTCGAGGCGTTTATCGATTTGATCAGCCGGGCTAAACCGGCGCAAAGTTTGGAGGCAGACAATGCAAAAGTTGTATCTAGGGGTTGATGTTGGGTCAGTAAGCACCAACCTCGTATTGATGAATGAACAGAGTGAAGTAACTCAGTCCTTATACCTGCGCACGCAGGGAAGACCGTTGGAAACGATCAAAAAGGGGATAGCCGGCTTACACTTGAATGACGGGAAGATTTACGGCGTTGGCACAACCGGCAGTGCGCGAAACCTGGCCGCTGCCGTGCTCGGTGCAGATGTGGTGAAAAATGAAATCACCGCTCATGCCGTCGCTGCATCGAGTTTAGTTCCGGGTGTGCAAACAATTCTTGAAATTGGCGGGCAGGATTCGAAGATCATCATTTTGCGTAACGGTGTGGTGAGTGATTTCGCGATGAATACGGTCTGCGCGGCAGGTACAGGCTCCTTCCTGGACCAACAGGCCGGTAGACTAAATATCGCAATCGAGGATTTCGGAGAAATTGCCCTGACCGCAGCGGCGCCGGTACGTATCGCCGGGCGGTGCTCAGTTTTTGCCGAATCGGACATGATCCACAAGCAGCAGCTCGGCCATAACATGCCGGAGATTTTAATGGGTTTATGTGAGGCGATGGTGCGTAACTACATGAATAATGTGGGCAAAGGAAAAGACATTAAACCCCCGGTCGTCTTCCAGGGTGGGGTTGCTGCCAATAAGGGGATTCGCAAAGCGTTTGAAAAGTCCCTGGGGATGGAAATTATCGTCCCGGAACACTTTGGGGTGATGGGTGCGGTAGGCAGCGCGATTTTAGCCCGCGAAGCGGTGGCCGGCGGCAAGACCACGCGGTTCCGTGGTTTAGCGGTTGCCACCGGCGATTTTAGCACCACCGGTTTTGAATGTTCCGGTTGCCCCAATCTATGTGAAATTGTGCAAATTGGCCTGGGCGAAGATGTCTTGGCCAGGTGGGGAGACCGCTGCGGCAAGTGGACAGTACAGGATGACCAGGCCGAGCGGGAAGCGCACAGCGGCGTAGAGTCTGCGTAATCATTACCACATTTTGACGAATATTGAGGAAAAAATTGAACAAAATTTATGTAGCAAAGTTATTGACAGTTTGCGGTAAAGCATGGTAAAATGTCTCACAACTTCATAAAAAGATTGCCTCATCTCCTTCGGGGTGAGGTAGAGGCGCGGAGCATCATGATTAACCGGTTGAGGTCGGGAACCAGTGAAGCCGGTGAAAGGGATATCCGCCGAAGCGGGTAAGCTGCCCAGGCTTACAACGCTGGGTCTGCATCGAACAGGTGCAGGACTGTCACTTGCGTTTTACCCTAAAATGCAAGTGGAGCACTATCTCACACAGGGAAACGAGGGGCTTCTTTCTGCCAGAACGCTTTAAGTGGCGGCAGCAGGTTTACTCCCTGTTGCCGCCTTTTTATTTACACAAATTTATACAAAGTTTTTAACTTAGATAAAGATAGTAAGGAGTGATAAGGGATGAAATTACATGGAACCTCCCAAATAAATGACCAAGGTCATTTGGTCATTGGGGGATGTGACACGGTCGAACTCGCCGAAAACTTTGGTACTCCCCTGTATATTATGGATGAACAGTTGATTCGCGACAATTGCCGCAATTATTATGATTCATTTGTGACTAAGTACGGAAATGCTGAGGTTATTTACGCCAGCAAGACTTTTTGTACCACCGCGATGTGCCGGATTGTTGAGCAAGAAGGCCTGGGTTTGGATGTCGTTTCCGGCGGCGAGCTTTATACGGCGTTAGCGGCAGATTTTCCTGCTGCGCGGATTTACTTCCACGGGAACAACAAAACCCCGGATGAATTGGAACTGGCCATTGAAGCCGGAGTTGGCAGAATTGTTGTGGATAATTTCCGTGAACTTGCCCTGCTCGATAGGTTAGCGGCGGAACACAAGCGGGTTATTGATGTGCTGCTCCGGGTTACCCCCGGGATCGAGGCGCATACGCATGAATATATTCAAACCGGCCAGATCGATTCAAAATTTGGCTTTACGGTTTCGAACGGAGATGCGTTGAAAGCAGTGCACCAGGCTGTTAAGGCGGGCAACCTGGAGTTTAAAGGTATCCACTGCCATATTGGTTCCCAGATTTTTGAGCTGGAATCTTACCGCCATGCGGCCAAGGTTATGCTGGAGTTATGCTTGGAAATCAGGACAAAAACCGGCGCAACTGTGCGCGAATTGAACCTTGGAGGCGGCTTTGGCATCTATTATGCGGCGGGAGACGCACCGGCCCAAATTAGTGATTATGCTGACCTGGTTATGAACACCGTAGCTGAACTGGCTGCGGCCCAGCAGTTCCCTGTGCCGAAAGTCATTGTTGAACCCGGTCGTTCAATTGCGGGGCCAGCGGGTACAACTTTGTACACAATCGGTTCAATCAAAGATATCCCCGGCGTTCGTAAATATGTCGCTGTTGACGGCGGTATGGCCGACAACCCGCGACCGGCTTTGTATCAAGCCAGTTATGAGGCGCTCGTTGCCAACAAGGCAGTTGCCGCAGCGGTTGAGACAGTGTCAATTACCGGCAAGTGCTGTGAATCCGGCGATATGTTAATTTGGGATATCGATTTGCCGAAAATCGAAACCGGTGATCTGTTGGCTGTATCCTGTACCGGCGCTTATAACTATTCAATGTCCTCTAATTATAACCGGTTGGCCAGGCCGGCCGTAGTGTTGGTTAACGACGGCAGTGCGGATCTCATCGTCCAACGGGAAACTTATCAGGATTTGGTCAGAAATGACTTGGTTCCAGCGAGACTTTATCGCCCGGATGAGAGAATCTTGAGAGTCGCCGGCCGGTAAGCCGTGCAAAGCAATTTAACTTAATTGGACTAAAGGTTCAGGAGCCGGTTAACGCTATAGTTAACCGGCTTATTTTTTTATACTATCGGAAAGTATAACCTTGCCAATATTGGCAAGGATGGCGGGTGTCCCAGCCAATATTTTCTTTGGCTTAATGCGATGTTATAATTAACTTTTAATAGTTAGCAAAGGTTGTTTGTTTATGCAAGGCCAGCAGTTCCCGGACCTGGCGCGTCGGCTTACTCTGAA
>DATAMA010000032.1:0-3784 GCA_036260765.1 Desulfobacteria bacterium
TTGTTTCCGGCGCGATGATTTCAAAAGCCCTGGAAATGGCGCTTAAACATGAGGTTAAGGAACAGGACCTGCTCGAACTCGGTGACTACAGTCTGTTCGAATACCTCAAGCAGGTTGGCAGAAAGTTTGATCCAGAAATCACCGCCCTGGTTGAAGCCGTCGAGCGGAGAAAACTACTAAAACGTGCTTATGTGCTATCGCCGGCCAGTATTCCCCACTCCGTATCAGAATCGCTGATTGCCGATTATCACCGGCCCGGGAGCGTCCGTACCCGTTTGGAAGAAACCATTGCCGCCGCAACCGGGCTCAATCGCTCACAAATAATCGTATATTGCCCAGGCAACAGGAATTTCCGCGAGGCAGGAATTGCCGTATTGACTAAAACCGGGGTACAAAAGCTTAATTCTCCGCCTTGCCCACAAGATATAACGCAACTAGAGAGACAGTATGAAGGACTTTGGCGTTTTTATGTTTTTGCTCCCGGTAGTCATAAAACACAAGTAAATAAAATATGCCATGAACTGCTTGGCTTCCCTAGCGAACATTTTTAATTTCCTTACCCTCAATCCAAGGTATTTTTATTTTGAATACAATTAGTGATAAAAAACATGAAATATTGCGCTAATTTCTACAAAAAAATCGGTACGGTTGTAACTCCATTTTAACAATTTTTGCAGGTCATTTAGACTAAACTATAACTAAATAATCACGAATTTAGTTGGTTGTATATACAACTAGGATGTTTGTTGGGGGGAAGATGCCAATGACCAATGTGGAACGAGAAGCCTTGGACTTCTTGCGTGATTTTGAAGTTTCCTCACGCACATATTTCATGCACAAAGGTTTGGCCAACAGTGAGCTTCCCACTGCCATCCTCGAAGCACAGTGGCAGTTGTTGCATTATATCTTACAGTCAAAAATGACTTCGCGCCAAATTAATGTCCGAACCAGGCAACGCGGGAAACGCCTGCACTAATCACCGATTATAAGAAATCGAAAAAATTCCCGTCAGTCGACGGGAATTTTTTCGTATGCACCTTACTTGGGCGTCACTGAATTAGCGGTAACAATCGTACCATTGGAAGTCACAGAGAAATAATCGTCTAACTTCGGAACCGGTCTGCCTTCCACAAAAAACTTACCGTGACACTGGTTGCAGTAAACGCCATTACCACTCCCAAGGGTGGCATTTTCCGGCGGTGAGATGTCGTGGCAGACGACACAGTAAGGAATTTCACCCTTAACTACCCGTGAAGCATGATCGTGTGCCCAAGATTCCGTGTGGCTAGGGGGACGATAACGCAGATGACATGAATAACAGAAGTTATTGGCCCGAATATACTGGGCAACCGCATTTTTATCGAATTTGTTGTCAATACCCTTTTCCCAATGGCACTGACTGCAATGATTGACATCTTTCCAGGCTTCCTGGCCGTGTAACGTCAGCCAGGTTCCCGGTTGGTGTGAAGGCGGTGTCGGGATCTTGCTGTGGCAGCGCTCACATTGAGTCGATACTTTCCACTGCAGGTGGCACTGTAGACAGAGAATCATTCTCGGCTGCGTATTGGTTAAGAGCAATTGTGTCTTGCCCATCGAAGCGTTCCAGTTCTCCCGCGGCACTTTATCAATCTGGCCCCGTTCAACAATCTTTCCATGTACAACGCCATTGTGACAATTTACACATAAGACACCATGATCAATATGTTGTACATGGCTCATCCGTAAATCGCCGGGCAATGTTGCCTGTCGGTTAAGTGTATGACACACTAGGCAATTGTCATTAGTCACGGCTTGTCGAATGGTAATATTCTCCGGGACAGTATGGGTAAAGTGCTCGACAACCATTCTGATTCCCAGGAAGTTTCGCACGACGCGTTGCCAACGGTTTGTCGGCAAGTGGCAGTCGACACACTTGATCTGGCTGTGTGAAGAGTCCTGCCAGGTATAAAATTCGGGCCGCATCTCGTGGCACTGTCCACACAGCTGAGAATTGGTAGTCACTGTATAACCGGCATAGACCCCTGCTGCGATGATTACGGCAATAATCAGCATCCCGGATATTACCCAGGTCGCTTTGACAATATTTCTGCTTCGGTTTCGTGGGCCAGCGTTAGAATCCGCTTGTTTAATCTCCTGGCTAAACAGTTGAATACACCTACTTATAAGCTAAGATAGGTTTAACTTATACGGGTTTAATTAGTTCGAGTTAATCATTGTTACTTCGACAATTATTCAGTGTATTCCTGCCGTACCGATAAATTCACGCCCAGCCTTACAGGGGTAAAACCACCGCGTTTTCATCGCAGTTAGGGAATTTCGGGCAATTAATACATTCTTTCCAAACCTTTTGCGGCATCATCTCTTTTGACACCGCTGAGAATCCACACTTAAGAAAAAAACCTGGCTGGTAGGTAAGCGCAAACACCTGGCTGGAACCCAACATCCTCGCCTCGCCAACCAGTTGATTAACGATACCTCTGCCAATACCCTGTCTTAGATAACGGTGATCGACCGCCAGCGCCCTGACTTCCGCCAAGTCGCGCCAAATAATGTGTAAAGCACCCGCGGCGATCAACTCTCCATTCAATTCGACCACGGTAAAGTCGCGGATTGTTTCATAGAGCATGTTGCGTGCCCTGGGCAACATCAATCCATTGCCTGCACATTGATTAATTAATCGGTGCATTGCCTCGACATCCGCAAGCACCGCTTTTCTAAACAACATTTCCAGCCCACCTTATCTATACATTAATACGCATAATTATACGTGAATTCAGTGAGATGGTCCAGACAAAATTTGTTTCCCCTACAAACTGTTTACCCGGCCTATGGCTTGTCCCATCCGGACACGCTGGCCCGGACATACATCCAGTCTGATCCGGCCAGGTTGAAACAGGAGAATTACAGTTGAGCCAAACTCAAACCGGCCGAGTTCCTCTCCCTTGGCCAAGCGGATTCCTGCCGGATAATCTTTTTTCTCCAGCCTTCCCCCCGGTAAGTTGGTAGTGCAGTCAGAGTAGTTAACCCTTACGCTGCCGACGATAATCGCACCTACCTTGACCAAAGCGACCATTCCGGCATTTCGTGATTGTAGGTATGTTACCAAACGCTCATTACGGGCAAACAATCCCTTAACCATGCGCACCCCGAACGGATTAACCGGGAACAATGTTCCCGGAATATATGTAGAATGCCTGACTTCTCCAGCAATTGGCGTATGAATCCGGTGGTAATCGCTCGGGCTAAGGTAGATAGTTAAAAACGTACCATTTTCATAGCTGCGTGCTTTTTCGTAATCCTGGCCCGCAGCCGTTTTAGCCGGCCGTTCATTTCGGCGTTTGCCCGGAAATATGCGATTGACCTGGATGAGGCTGAGTTAACGCTTGCCGATTACCACAGCCTAACTGAGTTTTTTATTCGAAAACTAAAACCGGGTTCCAGGCCGATTGCCTCCGGCGATGATATTCTGGTTAGCCCTGTAGACGGGGTGGTGTCCCAGGCCGGAGAGATTGCCAAAGACCGTTTGATACAGGCCAAAGGCGTAAACTACAGTATTCTCGAGCTATTGGGCCAGGATTACGAAAAAGCCCGCAGCTATGAAAATGGTACGTTTTTAACTATCTACCTTAGCCCGAGCGATTACCACCGGATTCATACGCCAATTGCGGGAGAAGTCAGGCATTCTACATATATTCCGGGAACATTGTTCCCGGTTAATCCGTTCGGGGTGCGCATGGTTAAGGGATTGTTTGCCCGTAATGAGCGTTTGGTAACATACCTACAA
>DATAMA010000124.1:0-12570 GCA_036260765.1 Desulfobacteria bacterium
TCAATCTCTGTTAATTCGTTAGATTGACCCTCTACCACATTATCTAAAGCACCTACCGTCTCTTCAAATAGATTTAGCTTCTTGCGTAATACACTGAGGACAAATTCCTCAACAGTATTAAGTGAATAAAGGTTATAAATCTTTACCAGATGTGTCTGCCCAATCCGGTGAACCCGGCCAATTCTCTGTTCCACCCGCATCGGATTCCAGGGAAGATCATAATTAATTACGACATTGGCCATTTGTAGATTCAGGCCTTCTCCCCCAGCCTCCGTACTGATCATTACAGGATATTCCTGTTCAAACAGATAGCGCGACCAAATGCGTTGTCCCTGTTTTAGGTCACCGTTATAGCTTAGACACTGTATGCCGTGTTCGCCTAAATAATCGACCAAATACGCCTGTGTAGCCTTAAATTCAGTAAATAGCACGACCTTGCCCGTTGCAGATTCGATAATTTGCTTAGCCATTTCCGCTTTGGCGTTATGATGCACAGAGGCAGACAACGCAGCTAGATCTAATAAGCCCGTCTGCTCCAATGTACGCTTGGCGGCAAAGGTACTGGAGCAAATTTCCCGTTGCAGCGTAATTAAGCCAAGAATGCTCGCTTGATCGCTTAGCCGCCGCTTATATTCGGTGCGAATATACTCATCCACCGCCTGGTAAAGGGTTGCTTCAGCCGTAGTCTGCTGTACGGGCACTAATTCCACCTGGCGTTTGGGCAGGTTTAGATCGACTTCATTCTTCTTATTCCGGATCATTACCGTCGTCAATTTCTGCTGCAGTTGTTCAAGATTAGTGACTGATGCGTCATCTTGCATGAAATTTTCCTGGAAGGTGGCAAAGTCTATAAATAGCCCGGGCTTAACCAATTCGACTAAATTGTATAACTCCTTTAAGCTATTGTGCAGCGGGGTTGCCGTCAGTAGGAGCAAATATGGAGCATTAATTTGCTGTACCGCCCGATAATTGGCAGTATGATTGTTCTTTAGACGATGCGCTTCATCCACCACAACTAAATCAAAGCCGGCCTGGCAGATTTCACTTAGTTGTTCGGGGCGTTTAGCACGGTCGAGCGATGCAACAATAAATTTAAAATAAGTCCAATTATGATCTTTACGGTTATGGTAAAAATAGATATTGAACTTCTGCTTCATTTCCATACACCACTGTGGTGCCAATGAAGCCGGTGTCAGAATCAGCACGCGCCTTACCTGATTACGCGCCAGTAATTCCCTGATGATTAAACCTGCTTCAATGGTTTTGCCTAACCCTACTTCATCAGCCAAAATTGCCCTACCGTTCATTTCATCGATCACTGCCTTAGCTGCGCTAATCTGGTGTTGGAGCGGTACGAACGGCAATTCGTCAAGGCTAATTAAACCTGCCAAAATAAAATCACCTCACGATCTTAGCTTCACCGCGAGGTGATTTTATAATAAGCGATAAATATTGACTTTCAAACGTTGCATTTACTTTTTAAGTAATAATTACAAAATGAAATTTACCGTCGTTTCTGACTTAGGACGAAGGAGGCCAAATTACGCTTAAAGGTTTTGAAACACCCCGGCCTTCTTCAATGATTGGTAAAAAATTACCACAAACGGCCCAAAGATAAGCCCGAGTGGTCCGATAACCTCAAGACCGATGAACATGCTCATGATCACCAGAAGCGGGTCTAAGCCTACATTATCCCCGAGTAGTTTAGGTTCAACGATATGACGCATAACCGAGAGAACCACAACTAACAAGCATAGCTTCACCCCAAGTGAAACATTCCCCATGAACATCTCAACCACCCCCCAGGGGACAAGAACCAGACCGGAGCCCATGACGGGCAGGAAACTGAACAGGCCCGCCAGGAATCCAAGCAAAAGGGCATACTTGACACCGAATAGATAGAGGGCAATAATCACGATAATCGTGCTGACAATAACCAAGATGAGCTCGGTGCGCAGGAAACCAACAAGCGCCAGCGAGAAATCATTACTAATCTCCCGCAGGCTGTCTCGCCATTCGGAGGGAAACAGATGAAGCAGTCCCCGTTTATAGGCTTCCCAATTCCTGGCGATAAAATAAGCTGCAACGAGGGCAATTACAAAGGTCAGAAACATGTCCGGCAGTAAAAATACAATCGAGTACAACGCTACAACCGCGTTGCTCATACAGTTATAGGCAACATCGCTGATTTTGCCTGTCGATTGCCGAAGCGTTTGCGTAACTTGGGGATCCAGGCCAAGGTAAACCCGTTCCGCCTTCTGCCACACCGCCTGAAAGTTTTGCGTAATCGACTGTGCATAGGCCGGCCACTTAAGGTAGATGTCCTGTACTTCACGTGTCGCTAATACAGCAAACCAGGTAATGACCCCTCCGAGCAGGACAATAACCAGAATTAAAGAGATTAGCACCGCCCATTTACGCTTGATGCCGGTGTGTTGTAACAAAATCTTGATTAACGGATTCATTAAACCGAACACAATAAACCCGCCGATCAAGGGAAGAAACAGCTTAATATACCGGCCAAGCAGGTAAAAAATAAAGGCAAATACAAGCCAAAATACAATGAACTTAAGCGTTTTCGCAATAAAATCTTTGGTAACTTGTTTCATATCAACTCTCCGGTGGTTTTAACTACAAGTATTGCCGTCTCAGTGAACAGCTAATCATGGCATTCCGGCAACTTTACGTTTCACGACTCGCCGCCGCCGGTTATTTTTCAGGCGTGGTAAAACCAACAAGGCGAACAGCAGCGCGCCGCCACCAATATAAAGGCCGGCACCTTTTCGCACCGTTACTGCCGGTGTTGACCCAGGTGCAGCGACGTTATCCCTTGCCATTAATGGCAAGGTTTTAAGCAGGGTACCATTTTGGTAAACTTCAACCTGACCGCGTTGCTCCCCTGCTTTTATCGGTAGATTCAGCCTAGTCGGTTTAGCCTTAAACGTAAACTGGGCATCATCTCCCTGCGGGAGAGTTACATAGAAGTTTTCACCGGCAACCAAGGCCAGTTTTCGTCCGGAACCTAGGTCAGCCGAATCCATAACCTGCCCTTTACTAATAACCAGTTTATCGTGATAATTGTTGAACCCATAATCTAAGAGATTGGCCGCGTCTTTATAGGAAATCCGACCGGTCTTGGCCTTTAGGATTACAGCGATTTGGCGGCGTCCATTGCGGGTTGCAGAAGCGACAATACACGGCCCAGCCTGGGCGGTATAGCCGGTTTTAACACCGTCCGCATCTTTATACAGCCATAACAATTGATCAATGTTATGCAACGTATGTGGCCCATTCGGATTTGACCGGGTGATCTGCTTTTCTTTGGTCTTTACAATCTGGGCAAACTGGGGAATTTGCATCGCATAGCGCGCAAATAACGCCATGTCATGGGCGCTGCTATAATGCCCCGGTTCAGAGAGGCCGTGCGGATTAACAAAATGAGTATCCGTAGCGCCCAATTCCTTCGCTTTCGCATTCATCTCATCGACAAAAGCCTGCTCGCTACCCCCGATATACTCGGCAATGGCAGCAGCTGCATCGTTATCTGAATTCATCAGTAGTGCATAAAGTAAATCGCGCAAGGTCAGTTTTTCGCCGGGAACAAGGTATAGCATAGTTCCGTAGACGTGTTTACGATCGAGCACAGCCTTGCCCACAGTTACTTGCGCATCAAGATTTCCTTTTTCCAGCGCTAGAATCGCGGTCATTATTTTGGTAATGCTGGCAATTGGCAAGCGTTCGTCAGCATTATGCGCGTACAGGGTTAGACCGGATTGAGCATCAATCAAAATTGCCGCCTGGGCATCGACTGTCGGCGGAGCTGTTTTTACTTCAACCGGTTGGGCTACACTACTCGTCTGCGCCATAACCAGTTGCCCTGAAAATAAAAACAATACACCCATTACTAACGCTAAAACTTTTTTCACTACATACCTCCGAGTTTTAAGAGCATTAATTAGACATAAGAAAGGCGCGCATTAATTAAACACCACTGCGCGCTTACAAAAATCCACCTGAATTCTACGCACAAAAGAACAATTTCGCTGACCCATTCTATCTTACATAATTGTACTTATTCTTGCTAAGTTTTACAACCTTTTTAATTCCGATAAAACAAGGCAACACACCCGGGTCCTGTGTGACTGCCAATGGTACAACCGATCTTACTAAACTGTATTTCTTTGACCATAACCCGTTGTCTGATTTCCTCAGCCAATAGTTCAGCATCATCCCTGCAGGCCGAATAGGCAATTCCTACAGTCTGTCCCTCCGGACTGGAAATCTCGGTTGCCATTACCTCGGCCAACTTTCGCAGTGCAGTCTTACGCCCGCGCACTTTGCCAAAGGACGCGATTTTACCGTCAGGCGTTATTTGCAGTAGGGGCTTTATATCTAACAATGAGCCAATCGTCCCGGACAATTTGCTCACTCTGCCGCCTTTGATCAAATACTCCAGAGTGTCCGGCGTAAATATGTACCGCATTTTTGCCCGATCCTGTTCAGTAGCGGCAACTATTTGGTCTAAATCCGCACCCTCTTGCGCCAACCTGGCTGCTTCTATTGCCAGTAGCCCGGCGCCAAAAGACGCTCCGCGTGAATCAATTGCCGCAATATTAATTTCACCGGCGAGCATATCTTTTGCTAGCAAAGCCGCTTGGTAAGTACCGCTAAGCCCTGACGACAGATGAATTGCCACAATGGCCCTGCCGCCCTCTGCGGCAGTTCGGTAATAACTAACTAGGTCAAGCAGGTTTGGCTGAGATGTTTTCGGTAAATCCGAAAATCCCCCAAATCTCGCATAAAAGTCCTCTATTTGGAGTTCAATCCCTTCCCGGTAGGCCTTGCCATCAATCGTCACCGTCATTGGCACAACATCTATCTCCAGTGCTTTGACCAAGTCAGGGGGAATATCAGTCGAACTGTCCACAACTATCTTAACCTTTTGCATCAGTGATTCTCCCCTTTCGTTTCCCCAGAAATTGTCTACTATTATTGTTTGCTATTTATTTAAGCGAAAAAGCTTGCCTAACCTTCTCCCAGATCCCGCTTCCGGATGCACTAACCGCTTTGCCATCGCGATTGACAAAGACATGGGTTGTACTTCCTGAACATACAAGGGTTTGTCCTTTAGTAATTTGATAATTAAAGACAACTTTTCTTGGTGTAAGCGAAGCCACCTCAGTGCAGAGCTGGAGCAGGTCATCATAATGTGCTGCTCGTTTGTAGCGAACACTCGCCTCCACGACAGCAAGCGCCAGACCTTCCGTCTCAAACCTGGTATAAGGCAAGCTTAGTGATCGGAACAATTCCGTCCGGGCAACCTCAAACCATACCAAATAATTGGCATTATACACAATACCCATGGCATCGGTTTCTGCATACCTTACCCGGATTTCCGCAACTTTCTGCATCTCCTATCCCTCCTCGTTTGCACAATATGCTCATGCTTCTGTTGAAATAGCGCCGCTAACTACTACGGCGCCCCATAGTCCCAATATCCCCATTATTACCAGAAATACGCCGAGGTGATTAGTCAGGAAGGCGCCGCCCAATAAGCCCCCGAAAAATGTTCCGAGATTTTGGGACATATTATAGACGCCGCTGGTGGCCCCAACCCTTTGCTCTATGGCCAGTTTGGTAATCCCGGCAGAAAGCAGCGGTTGGGTGAGGGAGAAACCGGCGAAAAACAGAACACCGCTCACTATTAACAGATAGAAATTTCCCTCATTATTTAGTTCATTATAAGCCGGCACAAAAAAAGCAAGCGAACTCAGCGCCAAAAAGATAAAAGCCAAGCACGTCATTTGTCTGGCATGTCCGGCGTCGGCACGGTGCGAGCCCCACAACATGATCACTGTGCCGATGACGACCATGGGAACGATTAATTCCCAAAAATCAGACATTGCTCGATAACGGCTTGTGAGGATCGGTAAGATTACAAATACCCCGACCTGAAAAAAGTTCGAGATAAACCCTCCTAGATTTACCCAGATCAGCTTACGGCTGTGAAATACATCCGCCATCTCCGAGGGCAGGAGTTTCAACTCCGAACGGTGCGCCCTTTGCGGCTCATCAATAACCGCATTGATATATAAAAAAGCAAAAATAACTAAGGCTGCGCAAAGGATGAACAAAGCACGCACAGACCATAACGCCGCAAGCGGGGGGGCCGATTACAATCCCAAAGCTGAAGGCTAAACCGATCGGCATCCCCAAGAGGCCCATGGCCCGACTGCGCTTTTCCGCTTCGACTGTATCAGCGATAAATGCATAAACCGCACCGCTGATCGCACCTGCACCCTGAAGCGCTCGCGCAAAGATCAAAAAATCAATGTTTGTGGACTCTGCCGCCATTATTGAACCCAGGGCATACACCAATAAGCCAAATAGAATCACCCGTTTACGTCCAAACCGATCCGATAATGCCCCAAACGGTACTTGTAATACCGCTTGCACCAGGCCGTAAATTCCCAGCGCCAAGCCAATTAAAGTATCGTTTTTGGTCAATTCATGACCAAACAGAGTAAAAACAGGTAAAAATAGTGATACCCCAAATACCCGAAGGCCTAAGGCAAGAGACATTCCGGTAATTGCCTGCTTTTGCTTTCCACCAAAAACTGTTGACGCCATGCTCTACCTCATTTCGGGTGTTTCACCGGATAAATTACGATGTTATTGATTTCCCGTTAGTCGGTTTTCCGGTAACCTAAAGAATTTTGGCCACGACCTGTTCCAATTGAGCCAAGTTACCGCACTCAAATACTCCGGAACAAGCAGGGGCGTAAACGTGCATTTGACCGTCTTCTTCATCCCATTCACTGACCGACAAGGGGTTCAACCAGTAAACGTGTTTAAACCTCTGACAAATTTGCTTAAACGTATCGAACTCATTCGGGCGCCAATTATTACGGGCATCGCCCAAAATAATCAGACTAGCCTGCGGACTTACCTCAGGTAAAACTCCAACGGCAAACTGGCAGAACACCTGACCAAAGTCTGAAAGCCCGCTGACAGAGCAACGATTGTTCTCCCGGATATCCTCCAGTGCGGTCTGCATGTCGGCCTGAAAGATGTCCGCCGGAACCTCCCATAGGATATCGACAAACAAAAAAGAACGGACACTCCTAAACCTTTCCTTGATGGCTGCCACCAATTGCAGCATAAAGCCGGTAAACCGGTAAACTGAATTAGACACATCACACAACAGAACCAGTTCAGGCCGCGCCGGTATCCGTTTAGCATAATTCAATTTCCAAATCTGCCCGCCTGTCGCCATCGCCCGGCGCAACGTATTTCCCAGGTCAAACTCTCCGCCGGGGGCAGGCTTACGTTTTAAGCCCGGTTTTGTTGCCAGCTTTTTACCGATTTTGTCCAAATACGTTTTTACTAACCTCATCTCCGCTGGGGTTAATAGGCTAAAGCTCTTTTCCCGCCAGTTTAACTGCCGGACTGTTTTCTGCCAATCGGCTCCCAGTGTCAGCAGGCGCTGCAAGACTTCATCTTGAACCTCCCGGTACAGGTTCTCCGCATTTTCCACGGCATTCTGGTACATCCATTCCGGTAACTTCCGCCGTTCCTTGTTCAGTCTAATACTGTTGAGTGCACCGAAGTAATCAAGATTAACCAACACCCGGCGGACCGATTCCTCGAGCGGCAATTCCCTGCCGACCAGTTTAATCACAGAATCCCTGATGCTGTTGTGACACGGGGTAAAGTCTCCGTTTAACATGGCGGCTGCCAGGGTGGATAAGCCTAAAGACTTAAAGCCTTGATCGCCCCCAGGCTCCGTTTTTCTCTGCGATTTGCTACGAGCCGTTAAATTTGCGTCACCAAAATACAACTTGTACAAAGAACAAAAAGGTGGTTGGTCCTCACGACGTTTGACCAAAGTCGCCTGCAGTATATCATAGTGCGCCGGTTCAGGATAAGCAAGTCCCAACGATTGAACACTGAATTCTGCCTCGGCGATTTCCGACGAGGCGACAGAAAGGCCTGCTTCCCGTAAAAGGCGGGCGAATGTCAATATTTCCTTCATTCGCATTCAGAACCCAGGAGGCCTGAGAATTTTTCTCTTACCGTCTGCATGTCCTGAGGATATTTCAGTAAAGTCCCTGCAGTTAATTCAAACGCTTCCGGGCTAAGCTTGTTAATTTTAAGTTGGTCCAACGCCTGAACAAATTCTATCGTTTCGGCAACACTGGGGAGTTTACGCAGGGGCAATTTGCGCAACCGCTGTACCAATTCGACTCCCTTGTCGACCAGGTTCGGCGCAGCCGAAACATGGCGCCGCACGATTTCCTGTTCCCGCGCTAATTCCGGATAACCGATAAACACATGCAGGCAGCGGCGTCGCAGCGCGTCACCAAAATCCCGGCTACTGTTACTGGTCAGGATAACCAGCGGCTTATGTACCGCTTTTACCGTACCAATTTCCGGGATTGTAATTTGGAATTCCGCGAGGACTTCAAGCAAAAAGCTTTCAAATTCTTCGTTGCTTTTATCTAGTTCGTCAATCAACATTACCGTGGGTTTCGGGCTCAAAATGGCCTGAAGCAAGGGACGTTCCAGGAGAAATTCACGCGAGAAAATATCGGTACTTGCTTGCTCCCATCCTTCACCCTGCCCTGCCTGGATTCGCAGCAACTGCCGATGATAATTCCAATCATATAAAGCCTTGCCGGCATCAATTCCTTCGTAGCACTGTAAGCGCACCAAACTGCGGTTATAAGCTTTGGCCAAGGCAATCGCCAGCTGAGTTTTTCCCACTCCTGCCGGGCCTTCTACCAGCAACGGTTTCTCCAATGCGCCCGCTAAGTAGACGATGGTTGCTAAACCGTCATCGATCAAATAATCGCAAGCATCAAGTTTTTTCTTTAGTTCGGCTGGTGAATTAAACATATCTCCTGTCCTCTCCCTCTTTAAGTAACAAAATCAGTATTCTTGATCCGCATAATCTTTTCCTGCTCACCCTGATTTTCTTAAAGAGAGAGTCACTGCCTGAGAGCACCTGCCAAAATCAGATCGATAAACCCAGCGTGATGGAGGGGTAGTTTCTCGATAGCAAGCCTGATTTTGTAGATACATTAAATGCATCTACAGGGGGACTGGCGAGTTGGCGCCATTCCTGCAATGCCGCTTCCGGCTGCGCTCCCCGCCAATAATAAAAAAACAGGAAATCGTCGACATTGTTGTTTCTCAGGTCTCCGCGGGCAAGAAAGCGTTTTATCGCGCCGACTTCTACCTCTTCACCGCTTTTTTCGCCTGCCATCGGGACAAAGTTAACCGACCAGCCAAACTTCCCGTGAAATCCGCCGTCAGTACGTTGGAGGCGAAGCAATCTGGTCAAGCCCGGGTGATATTCAAACGGTACCAAGAGTAAACCGTCAAGCGCTAACTGTTCTTGCCAGCCGGGGTAAATATCGCTCGCTTTTGCAGTAGCAATAATCCGGTCAAACGGGGCAAACGCGGCGTTACCCCGGCGCCCGTCCCCATGTACAACAACCACATTGTTGTAGTGGCTGAGGTTTCCGGATGCACGCGCCGCTAACTCCGCGTCGAACTCGATACTGACAACAAGACCGTTTGGGCCCGTCAGATGGCTGAGTAGAGCCGCATTATAGCCCAAGCCGGTGCCAATCTCCAGGATTCGCTGACCCGAACTGACCTGTAGCGTTTCCAGCATATGGGCAACGATTGAGGGCTGGGAAATCGTGCTAATCACTTCACCATTTGTTTCTTTAATCGGTAAGGGCCTGTCCTCATAGGCGTCGACTGACGTCGAACCGACAAAGTGATGCCGCGGTACCGCCATTAGGGCATTAATTACCGCCTGCTCCGAAACGAACCCGCGCTCAATCAGAAAATCGACCAAGGCCCCGCGTAAACTTGTATCGTTTGCACGATCCATCGTCATTTACTTAGCCAGTTTCCGCGCTTCCGGATAGGTAATATAGTAATAACCAAGAATAAGCCCATGGCTGATTAACCCGAGGATAAAGGTGGCTAGTAGATTCCAGTTAATGAATGCTCGCATCCCAAATTGGACAAAGAAATAATCTATAATCGTACTGACTGCAACAAATGCGGCCGTGTACAGAGCGATAGAGAGCTTGTGCTCCGGCAAATAGTTAATATATAAAATCACCTCAGCCGTCCAGGCGATCGGAAGCGCCAGCGGGATGCCCATGAACGGCAGGATATCCGGGCCAAAACGCCAGAAGTGAAACACCGGTACGCCTAAAAGGTTAATCACGAGAGACAACAAGAAGCCACCTACAAGCCCAATATTAAAGAGACTTCTTACCCGCTCCCCCTGCACCAGGACGCCGGTAACCACCCAGACCGCAATAGCAAAAACCCACCAAGAAAACATCATCGGTGTAACCAAAATCATTCCCTCCAACCTGTTACTGCTTAATGATTAGCACCAGCAAGGGAACGGACACCGATCCCATTGCCAGCAGGTATACCCCTATTGCCCCGAGCCTGTTGCCGGTTCGCCAGGTATAGCGGCCAAAGCTGACAGTGTAGACAGCCACCAGCAGAGGTATCAGCATAATAAAGGCAATCCTGAGCATCATGATCACCGCCTGTTTGACATAGTGCTAGTATTCGCAGGTCATTGGTAAATATGTGTAAGGCAATCCAGCTTTAGCTGTAAAATTTGCCGGTAAAGCGTTTGCCATTCACCGTAGGGAATTGGAGCGTGGTCAAGCCTGCTTTCCAAGCTGGCCAAATCCGGCAAAACCCGGTAATCCCCGCTTAGAATTCTCTTGCGCACCGCATTAATCTTCTCCTCAAGCGCATGCGCCTGGCCGTCCCAGGTAAAGAAAGCTTCGGAAAAGGTTAATTCTTTAGCCAAAATGTTTCTCGCAAGGACTACGTTTGGGGGACTGCCTTCAATTACCAGGTCGGTCGGGTAAACAATTACATAAAAGTTGTCGCCTTTGATTAGCCTCGCCCTGGTCTTCGTCCAATCGCCGATGAGGTCGTGGGCAAAAAAGGCTAAAATAGCGACCGGGCTACGCCGCCAAAGCCGGCCTGGCCGCAATTGGACCGTGAAGCCATGGTGCTGTAAGGTCATGTCTATTTCGCTAACTACTGCGCCATAGTCAGTTGCCCCAATCATCACCAAAAGATGCTCACGCTGAAAACCCCGAATTAAAGGCGGAATAATCAGGGCCGGTAAACTAAGGATCATCAGCAAGATCGCAATGGCAAACCCGGGCGTATATTTGTATCCGCGCAGTATATCATAGGCACGCATGCGTCTCACGCCGCTCTGCTGTTTGAGATACATTCCCAGCAGTCCGTTGACCAGCGGTAGCAAAATCCAGCCCACGCCGGCTAACGGTACGATCAATTTTAGGTAAAACGGTATGTTTTCCCCGGTGGTAACCTGCACTATCCCATGCCTTACCCAGGGGAACCCCAGACTCAAAGCCATTGTCGCCCAGATAAATGAAATGCCCCCCATCGCTGAGAGCACGTATTTCTGCCGGGTTGGGACCCGCCCAAAATGAAAGGCGATAAGCCATCCCAAAAGTAGGGAAGATAACTGACCGACGGACTGTAAAGCCAGGGTAAGCAAACTGTAAATGTATTGCACGCTTATTTCACCCTCGGAATGAGATTTCCCCACTTTGCAACAATATATTTAGCTGACGGAACAATAAACGGGTTATACTGAGACTATCAAACTGTGAGGAGAGTTTCTAATGATTACCAAGGAATTGATCGAAAGAATTAACTTCTTGGCCCGGAAGTCACGCGCTGACGGACTGAGCGCCGAAGAAAAGGCGGAACAAGCTCAGTTAAGGCAAGAATATCTAAGCGCGATCCGGATGCGCGTTCGGGATACCCTGGATAATGTAAAAGTTGTTGATCCTGCAGATGCCGACAGCGAGGCCAAAAACTGATTCTAACCAAAGAAAAACGAAGCGCCTGTTTGCCGATTCGGCAAAAGGCGCTTCGTTTATTCACTCCAAAAATTGGTTAACCCCAGGCAGCGATGAGCGAACGCAGTTTTTCTTCCGGTTCAATGTCAGGTTCTCCATGTCCTGGCAACAAGAGATTAGGCCGTAACCGAGCGATTTTTTTCACTGATTCGCGGGCCAGGCTGCGTTGCCAGATAAAGAAACCCGGTGCCTCTTTTACCCCACCTTGTAACAAGTCTCCGATCAGAAACGCGTCGCCCAAGGCAACACAGATATGCCCCGGTGAATGACCGGGCGTTTCAATAATGCGCAGTTTTCCCAAATTTGTATCGCCTTCCAGGGTAACATCGACTTCTACCGGCTTTAGGCGCCCATAAACGGGTGCGGTTAACAATGGCAAAACCCGTTTGATCCCCGGCCGTGGCTGACGTTCTTCGATATATGGGACGTCTTTACAATGCGCACATACTGTGGCCCCGCTCATTTTTTTCAACGCTGCGGCGCTCCCCACGTGATCAAGGTCATAGTGGGTAATCACGATTTGCCGGACAGACTGGAGAGTATAACCTAATTTCCCAAGGTAGTCGGCGAATAATCTCTCTTGGCCAGGCAAGCCGGTATCCACCAAAGTAAG
>DATAMA010000126.1:0-5187 GCA_036260765.1 Desulfobacteria bacterium
TTCAGACAGAGTTGATGGCCGGTTTAACCACGTTTATGACCATGGCCTATATCCTGTTCGTCAACCCAAGCATTCTAAAGGACGCGGGCATGCCCGTATCGGCTACGTTTGCAGCAACGGCACTGAGTGCCTGCATTGCCAGCATCATCATGGGGGTCGTGGCGAACTTCCCGATTGCCCTGGCGCCAGGCATGGGTTTGAATGCCTTCTTTACGTATGCGGTCGTGATCGGCATGAAGCTGCCGTGGACTACTGCGCTTGGAGCAGTATTTATTTCCGGCCTGGTATTCTTTATTTTAACAGTAACGAAAGTACGGGAATGGATAATTAATGGTGTTCCTCAGGTGCTAAGGCTCTCAATTGGCGTTGGGATCGGCTTGTTCATCGCCTTTATTGGCCTCAAGAATGCTGGGATTGTCGTCAGTAATAAAGATACATTTGTTGCGCTTGGGGACATGCGCTCAGCCGGGGTGCTGGTATCAGTCTTTGGTTTGTTGGTAACGTCCTGGTTAATGGCTAAACATGTAAGGGGCGGAATTCTGATCGGCATTCTGCTGACGACGGTTGTGAGTATAGTGGCTGGAGTTTCACCTGCGCCGAAAGGGTTGGCGGATATCATTGCTCCGGCTAATCCGCTTATTGCTTTGGCCCCGACGTTTGGACACCTGGATATTATAGGCGCCTTAAAATACGGACTATTTTCCATTTTATTATCGTTCACGTTCGTGGACATGTTTGACAATATCGGCACTTTGCTTGGGGTAAGCCGTAAGGCAAACCTCCTCGATGCACAGGGAAATTTGCCGAACGCAGGGAAAGCATTGCTCGCTGATTCGTTGGGAACAATGATCGGCTCGGTGTTTGGCACTCCAACCGTAACTTCTTATATCGAGAGCACAGCCGGCGTCGCTGAGGGTGGTAAGACCGGACTAACGGCGGTAACCGCAGCGATTCTATTCCTGGCGGCAATTATCTTTGCGCCGTTAGTAGGCTTGGTTCCTGGACAGGCTACTGCTCCGGTGCTGATTTTGGTCGGTGTACTGATGGTCGGTGAGGTTTCAGAGATCAAATTTAACGATTTTACCGAGGCTTTGCCGGCATTTATGACCATTGTGATGATGCCGCTAACTTTCTCAATTGCTCAGGGCCTCGCCTTTGGGTTTATGTCTTATACGCTTATTAAGCTGATTACCGGTCGCTACAAAGAAAATAATGCAGTAACTTATACCCTGACGGTATTGTTTATTTTGCATTTCATGTTAGGGTAAAAAACGTATTATTGCAGGTTTCCAGCATAGCAAAGGCCTCCTGTTGCGGATCTTAAATTCTGCAATAGGAGGCCTTTTTCTTGTTATCTACTTGACGGTGTGCAATGTTGTGCGATTGTCAAACAAACGGTATTCCCAGTAACTGTTGGCCAGAAGGCGCAAGATAAACGGGTGGTTGTTCCACGCCGGCTCGTGCTGCAAGGATAAATACAGGGCATAAGCCCACTTGGCCTGGAGAATTAGGGGGGTAGGTTTGGGCGAAGTGCAGCAAGGCAGTCTTGATCGCTCCTTGACGTGTAGTGTGGAGCAGTTTCTGCAGGTAAGTGCGGTTGTCGGGAGATAACCGGTACTGCTCCAAATCAGCGCTCAGCGGGGCAATTTCCGCCGGCATAAAATAAATGTGCCTGAATTGGGGGTAATCAGCGAGCACAGACGCCGAATCCAGGTATAGCTGCAGGTTCCAGGCAACCTCTTGCGGCAAGAACGGTAAGCCGGGTTGGTTGGATTCCACGGGGATACGGTTCTGCTCCGTGAGCCGGTGTAATTCACTAAGTACTTGTTCGAGGCTGTTTCGCTTGCCGGGCGGGAGCTGGGCCTGGATTTGCTGCGCCCATATAACAAAAAATTGAGCAAGTTGCCAGAGCTCTTGCCCGCCGCCCCAGATATCACCGTAAGCACGGGTCCGGCTTAGAAACGCCCGGTAAAAGCTGATTAGATCAGTAAATACTTCGGGCCAACGCTCGACAAACAGCAGTTCTAAAGGGCTGGGCGCCGGGCACTCTGCGAGATGGCCAAAGAAAAGTTCACAGTAGGATGCTTCGGGGTCCTTTTTTACGATCCGTTTAAATTGCTGCCAGGCGATATCGTCATTGGGGTTTTGCTCCAACTTGGGTAGCACAGCCCGAAAACCCGCATCCATTTTAGTCACCTCGCCCTTAGCGTTCCCCGATATGCCTGGTATTAAATCACATTAATAGTTCACTCTTTCATAAGATATGATGTCACAGTAATTGAAAGGGGAAGGAGAAGTTGAGCAGTACTTATACAAAAGCTGATCCTAAACATAACCACGGCAGCGTGACGCATACCTCGTGCGATCACGGCCATTCACACCAGTGCCTGGACGTTGTGGGTCAGGCTGTGTTGACAGCGGACGGGAGCCACGTTCATCATTCTGAGGGATGGGTTGTCTATGAGTATGGACACACCCACTATTACAAAGCAATCTCCGGACCATCATTGCCTCTGGCCAACGGTTGGCATGTACACGATTGGAATTTTTACACTACAGTAGATAATGGCCACCGGCACCGCATTTCCGGACCGGATATGCCGGCACCCGGCGTTTGATCCACCAACGGGACACAAGTCCCGTTTTCTTATTTCCAATTTATAAAAAAATTGCCCTGAAGCGGAACTTTTTTTAATTTCAGGGGAGGATTATACCCCTTTTTATAGAATAAAGTGGGGAGAAGTGGTGGGAAGTGGGAAAATAGACTTCCCAGTGGGGTGTGAACATGGCCAGAGGGTTCATGGGAGAATTTCAACATAGTATTGACGCCAAGGGCCGACTAATCGTTCCGGTGAAGTTCCGGGAAGGGCTTGGCGATACTTTTGTTGTGACCAAGGGCCTTGATAAATGCCTGTTTGTTTACCCGATGGCCCAGTGGGATGTGCTTGAAGGCAAACTCACCGCTCTACCATTTACAGATCCGAATGCCAGGGCTTTCGTCCGTGTTTTCTTCTCCGGCGCATCGGAATGTGAAGTCGACAAGCAGGGAAGAATATTACTCCCGGCCAACCTGCGGGAATACGCCCATGTAGAGAAAGATGTTGTGCTTGTCGGCGTATCGAACCGGGTTGAAATCTGGAGTAAGGACATCTGGGATGGGTACTGCAGCGACATGGCCAAGGATTCTGCTTATGAGGGAATGGCCGCGAAGCTGGTGGAATTCAACCTGGGTATTTAGCCTGAGGTGAAGGGATTAAAGTGAATTTTCAACATGTAACCGTCTTGCTCAAAGAGGCGGTTGATTTACTGGCAGTTAAACCAGGGGGAACTTACGTCGATTGTACGCTCGGTGGCGGCGGCCACAGCGGAGAAATTCTCCGGCGCTTACAGGGCAAGGGCAGACTGATTGCCTTCGATCAGGATCCAGTAGCGATTCAGGCTGCGACTGAACGGTTGACGGCAATTGCGCCTAATTTCACTTTGGTAAATCGTAATTTTTCGACGCTCAGTACTGTACTTAAACAGGAATGTCCGCAAGGCGTAAACGGGATTTTATTCGACCTCGGGGTTTCCTCACCGCAATTAGACGAGGCGGAACGGGGCTTTAGTTATATGCATGATGCTCCGCTCGATATGCGAATGTCCCCGGAAGCACCGGTTACGGCGAAGGATTTAATAAATGAAAAATCAGAACAGGAATTGGCCCAAATAATCTGGGAATACGGCGAAGAACGTTGGTCGAAACGAATTGCCCAATTTATCGTGGCAAGAAGAAGCCAAAACCAGATTGAAACTACCGGTGAATTGGTTGACGTAATCAAGGCAGCAATTCCGGCGGGCGCTCGGAGAGAGGGACCGCACCCGGCAAAACGAACTTTTCAGGCCTTGCGAATTGCGGTTAATGATGAATTAGGCGTGTTTGCCACTGCTTTGGACGCGGCGATTGAGTGCTTGGTCCCTGGCGGCAGGATAGCAATTATTACCTTCCACTCGTTAGAAGATCGCATTGCGAAAGAAAAACTCCGTTCCTGGCTGGGACATTGCACATGCCCGCCGGAAATTCCGGTTTGTATCTGTCAGGCTAAGGCGAAGGCTAAAGTGCTTACCCGTAAACCGTTGGTCGCCGGGCCGGAGGAATTAGTCCAGAATCCACGCGCGAGAAGCGCCAAACTTCGTGCGGCAGAACGAATCTAAAGTTGAAGATAAGGCTTGTCATATTTACGAAAGAGGTGGAATAGGTTTGGTAGTAGCTAGGGAAACGGTAAGCTTGGAACAATTGCCTGTATTTGAGCCGGAACCAGGCAAAAAGGCCGGGCGCCAGATACATAAAAGCGATACTTCCAAACAGGCCAAGGCGATAGCGATGGTCCTGGTAGCGATAATCTTCCTGATGGGGATAGGAATTGCCTGGGAATATTCCCGTTTGGCAATCAAAAACTTCCAAATATCGAAACTGAAAAAGGACATCGCCGCTGCTCAAATGACCAATGACTCGCTTCAATTGGGAGTAGACAAGCTTCGCTCTGTCAGCCGGATTGAATCAATGGCGATCAATCAACTGGGAATGGTTAAGCCGGCGCAGTACGCATTTTTGAACTATAACGATAAGGTTAATGAAAATGCACAATCGCCAACGGCGGGGGCCGTGTCTGCCAACAAACCCGCAGCGGTTTCGCAGCAGCCTCATGAAAATCCAATCATTCGTCAGGTAGCACAATTCTTTTCCGGCTTAATAAGCCCGGCACAATGACAGGCTATCCCTGCGATGACTAGGTGCTCCCCCTTGGCAAGAGGGGAGAGGTAAGGTTGAGCACCAGTATTGTCATGCGCAAACGGGTAGCCTTAATTTTTTGTGTGATCGGCATTTGCTTTACGGTAATTATTGGCCGCTTAGTTTACGTTCAGGTGATTAATGGCGGGGCATTACGAAAAATAGCAGATGATTATCATTACCGGGGTGTGCCGGTATCACCAAAGCGAGGAGATATAGTTGACCGTAACGGGGTAAAACTGGCTGTTAGTATCAGTACCGAGACGGTGTACGCTATTCCGGCCGAAGTCCGTTCCTCCGGCCAGGCCGCTGACATTGCCAAGCGGTTGGTACCTGTACTGGGCATGGGCGAACAGGATCTGTTGAAAAAGCTAACTAAGCGCAGTGCCCTGGAATACTTGAAAAAACGTGTCGAT
>DATAMA010000136.1:0-7092 GCA_036260765.1 Desulfobacteria bacterium
AACAACTTTACCTAACAGTTTTTGATTGGAACGCAAACTGATCGCGTTTTGTAATTCCATTAATTGTTGCAAGCGCGCCTTTTTAACCTCCGCCGGCAGTTGCTCCGTCATTGTGGCAGCCGGCGTACCGGAACGCGGCGAGTACATGAAAGTATAAGCCGAATCGAATTCAACTTTTCGTAATAAATCCAGGGTTTGAGCAAAATCATCGTCACTCTCACCAGGAAAACCGACAATTAAATCTGTGGAAATAGTCGCTCCGGGTACAAAGTCACGGATTTTTGCCGCGCGCTCCAGATAGTACTCCCGAGTATACCCTCGGTTCATTTTGTGTAAAACGTGATTGCTGCCCGCCTGTACCGGTAAATGAAAATGTTCGCACACTTTATCTCCTTGCGCAACGGACATAATCATTTTATCTGTCAAATCACGCGGATGAGAAGTAGTAAAGCGAATTCGTTCAATGCCCGGAATTTTATTCACCATTAACAGCAAATCAGCAAAATCTTTCTTCACCGCTAAGTCTTTGCCATAAGAGTTGACATTTTGCCCTAAAAGAGTGACCTCAAGAAACCCTTGTTCCGCGAGACCGGTTATCTCCTTGACAATTTCCTCGGGCAGCCTGCTTCTCTCCCGGCCTCTGACATACGGTACAATGCAATAGGTACAAAAATTGTTACAGCCAAAACTAATATTGACAAAAGCTTTTAAATCGCCTTCCCGCCGGGTAGGTAAATGCTCAACGATTTGGCCTTCGCTTTCCCAGACGTCGATGACCGGTTGACCGGTCTCCTTAACAGCCGCCACCAGCTTAGGCAGTTGGTGAATATTATGGGTACCGAACAGAATATCTACATGCGGCGCCCGTTTATGCAACCGCTCGGCGGCCTGCTCCTGCTGAACCATACAACCGCACAATGCAATAATCAAGTGCGGGTTTTGATCTTTCAGCCGCTTGAGGTTGCCTACATTTCCTAAAATTTTGTTTTCTGCACTCTCACGCACGCAGCAAGTGTTAATCACAATCAAATCTGCTTCATCAAGATTATCTACATGGGTATAACCCATCTCTTCACACATGCCGGCAATAATCTCGGTATCCCGCTCATTCATTTGGCAACCAAAGGTTAGCGTGTGATAGAATTGTTGCGCCATATTACAAAACCTGCCTATAACTCCTTTATATATTAAGATAACCCCAAATTGGGGTTATTAGCGAAGAATAATTTGACATCTTAACTTAGCACTCACAATATTACCACATTTTTGCCTCTACGCCAACTTTTTACCTACGGATAGCCGAATCCCAGTTAGGCTAAGCTTAACTGGACAAAATCTGTCGGCAAATCATCGCCAATAATTTGCTCCAGGGTTTCCGCCAGTTCTTCCATACTATACGGCTTAGCCACAACAGCCTTAAACCCGAACTTCTGATAATTGGACATTACCGGATCAGTGGAATAACCGCTGGAGACAATCGCTCGCACGTCCGGGTCAATCTCAAGTAAGCGCTTAATCGCTTCTTTTCCCCCCATACTCCCTGGAACAGTTAAGTCCATGATCATGGCATCAAATTTTCGTCCGGCAAGACTGGCTTTGCGATACGTTTCGATGGCCTCAAAGCCATCTTTCACACAGACCGCATCGTAGCCCAGGTAAGCGAGCATCTCCTTTAACATCATTCTAAGTACTTTTTCGTCATCCATTACCAGAATTCGCCCCTTCGACCTGGCGTCAGAACTGGATCGAGGTTGTTCAACCTGTTCTCCCTTGGGATTTGCCGGTAAATAGATCTGAAAAGTACTCCCTCTCCCTACTTCCGATTCGACAGCGATATACCCGCTATGCTTTTTAATTATAGAATAAGCTGTTGCCAGGCCAAGACCGCTGCCTGCTTCTTTGGTTGTGAAAAACGGATCGAAAATTTTGTCTAAATATTCTTTCGCAATCCCTCGGCCATGATCAGCAATCGAAATTTTCACATACTCGCCGTATTTAAGTGGCAGGGCATGTTCGGTGGTCAATGCCACGTTTTCCGCACTGATGGTGACAATCCCGCCGTCGGGCATCGCTTGTGCCGCATTAATAATCAGATTCTGGACTACTTGATTAATCTGGCCCTCATCGATTTCGGCAGGCCATAACCCTGCCGGTAAGGCAAATTCACACCCGACATTTGAGCCTCGCAAGGCAAAGGCTGTGGCCACCCGAAGTAGATCTTCCAACGGGGTAATTCTGAGCAACGGATCACCGCCTTTCGCAAACGTCAGCATTTGCTGCGTCAAGTCCGTGGCTTGAAACGATGCCTTTTCGATCTCGCTTAATAAATTAAAGATGCGGTCCCGTTCTTCAAATCGGCCGTTTAGTTGATTAAATCTCGTCCGCAGTAAAGAAATGTTGCCGGTAATAACCGTCAAGATATTGTTAAAATCGTGGGCTATGCCGCCGGCCAAAATGCCAATAGACTCTAACTTTTCGCTCGTCAAAAAATGTTCTTCTAATTTTCTCTTTTCAGAAATATCCCGGGCCGTAAATACCAGCTGAGAACAGTGTCCCTGGTCGTTATGTAACGGAATTAATTTATGTTCAAAACAGCCGAATTCGCTCGTTTCTTCGTACGTGATCTCTTTTCCTTCCCGGATTGCCCGGACACAATTGTGGTTTAAAATTGTCCACAAACGTGGCGATATTTCTTCAAGCGTATTCCCGATAGCTTGAGCTTCAGCTAATTCCAATGTCGACAGAAAACTCCTGTTAGCTTTGAGAACTCGAAACCGATCATCCTCTTCTACCAAAAACAACGCTACTAAATCGGAGATGGCGTTTAACATCAATTGTTGATAAATTTCACCATTCGAGCCGAGGCTACACATTTCAGCAATCTCTTGTTCTTTCATTATTGGAGGCTCACCCCATCGACAAAAACTTTGTTTACTCCTAATTATCCGGAAAACACACGGCGTTTCAACACTTTCGACAGCATTTTCCAAATAACGTGATTATATAACGACTGTCGTCTACATAATCAGCTTAATATCGTGATCTTTACCATCGTCACACAGCTCAATTTCACCATTTTCTACTTGCTGACCGTCGCAAATAAGTGTTTCTATTCCGCTCATTTTGCCGTTGGGGTTTTCCACAACGATGTGATACATACTTTGCCCAAATCGGTAAGTGATCTTATATCCAGGCCAATGCGCGGGTATGCATGGATTCAGTCGCAAGCGCTTACCATCTTTTAAGTTAAACCCCAGCATTCCTTCCAAACCGACTTGATACATCCAACCTGATGCGCCGGTATACCAGGTCCAACCGCCCCGTCCCGTGTGCGGTGAAATCGCATAGACGTCTGCTGCCATCACATACGGCTCAACTTTATACCGGATAGCTTCATTTTTCGTCCGGGCATGGTTTACCGGCAGCAGCATCTGGAATAATTCTCCCGCTTTATTTCCGTCACCCATCACAGTGTAGGCCAGGGCCGTCCAGACTGCGGCATGGGTGTATTGGCCGCCGTTTTCCCGCACACCTGGGACATACCCCTTAATATAGCCTGGATCGAGCTCAGCTCGGTTAAATGGCGGCGTTAACAAAACCAGGATATCTTCGGAACGCCTCCACAGGTAGTGCTCGACGGCCAGCATCGCATCGCTCACCCGGCTGGGTTTAGCTGACCCGGAAATTGCCGCCCATGCCTGGGCAATAGCGTCAATTTGGCATTCCTCGTTGTGGCAGGAACCAAGCGGTGTCCCATCGTCAAAATAAGCGCGCCTGTACCAACCGCCATCCCAGCCATGCTGTTCCAAATTTTCCAGCAGTGTTTTCGCAGTTTGCCGCAAATTTTCCGACCGTTGCGGCTCGCCGTGCAGCTCACAGATTCGGGAAAATCTGGTTATCGTTACGTAGATAAACCAGCCCAGCCAGATGCTTTCACCACGTCCCTGAATACCAATTCGGCTAAAGCCGTCATTCCAGTCACCTGACCCGATAAGGGGCAACCCATGTTCACCGAAACGTAAACCCCGTTCGAGCGCCCGCAGGCAGTGTTCATAGACTGTACCTTCAAGCTGGGATAATTGCGGTTCCGCATAATGTTCATCCTCATCCTCACCCAATAGGGTCATCTCCAGGTAGGATACCCTTTCCTCCAAAAGCGAAAAATCGCCGGTATGCTCGAGATAGTCGGCTGTGACAAAGGGCAGCCAGAGCAGGTCATCGGAAAACTTGGTTCGGATTCCCTTTGATCTCTCCGGGTGCCACCAATGCTGGACGTCCCCTTCAACAAACTGATGAGCACAGTGCAGTATAATTTGCTCGCGCACCCACTGCGGCCTGGCCACCACCAAAGACATAACGTCCTGAAGCTGATCCCGAAAGCCAAATGCCCCGCCTGATTGATAAAAAGCCGAACGTGCCCATAGCCGGCACACTACGGTTTGATACAACAGCCAGCGGTTCATAAACAGGTCCATTGACTTTTCCGGGGTTTCAATTTGGATCACGCCCAACAATTCATCCCAAAAACGTTTAACTTCTTCCAATGCCTGAGTTATCCGGGTTGATTCGCTATATGCCTTGAGCAAGCTCAAAACCGCCTCCGGACCTGCGGTTTCACCCAAGAGAAAGTATACCTGTTTGCACTCTCCAGGGGCGATTTCCAGCTCTAACTGCAAGGCCGCACAGGGATCAAACCCTGCGCCAACTTTATTCGATAACCGCCTAATTCTTAAGCCGTGCGGTCGATCCATGCGGCCATTTCGCCCGATAAATTCTGTTCTGTCCCCGGTGTAACCGGCAACGCTCCCGCCGAATCCGGCCAGAAATGCCAGTCGGTCAGCAAATTCCTCCTGAAAAGTATTTCTCGCGAGAATTACTTGCTCCTCAGGCCGAAATTCTGTCACCAGAAATGGGGCGGTGAGTTCACGTGCCACCCCCATGACCAGCTCTGCGTAGTAAGTACAGCTCAGATGCCGGACCCGGCCGGAATCATTACGCAGCTTTAGCTCGATCACTTTGACCGGATCCTCCCGGGAAACAAAGAGCGAAAGTACATGTTCCAACTCATGACTCTGATGTTCAAAGATGCTGTACCCCTGGCCATGACGAATCCGGTACCGTTCAGCGGTGTTAAAGGGAGCCGGAGTCGGGGACCAGAGTTCACCTGTCTCCTCGTCGCGCAAATAAACCACTTCCCCAGGGGGATCGAGAATCGCGTCATTCGACCAAGGCGTCAACTTGTTTTCCCGACTGTTCAGAGACCAGGTATAACCAGACCCCGATTCGGCAATTTGAAAGCCAAATATTCCGTTAGAAATAACGTTGATCCACGGCAGCGGGGTCCGATCGCCGTCATGCAGGTCAATTACGTACTCTCGCCCATCGGCGCTAAATCCTCCGTAGCTGTTGGCATAAACAAGGTCGTTTTGTCTGGTTACATTCTGGCCGCCCCGCTGACCCGGTCCGGCTGCGTGTTCCTTGCCTGCTTCGCTATTTTCCGATTGCAGAGCAGCCAATCCCGCAGTTTGCGACTGATCAGGCCGTGAGCCGGATTCACCGCCGCTTTTGACTGGCTCCAAGGTCTTCTGCTTACGTTGTACTTGCCTGACCAAAGAACCGTCCTGTCCCGAAAAGGTTAAGCGTGCTACAGTATCGAGCAAGACGACATCTTCATCAGGCATGTTTTCCCGTTGCAACAGGAAAATACCACCGGCCTTATTCAACAAACCCCGGGTATGTGCGGTCGCGACAAGATCCCGTAGGGCATCCTGCAAGGCCTGAAAATAACCGCTCTTATCCTCATTAAGAATTACCAGGTCGGCCCTGATTCCTTTTAAATGCCAGTATTCATGCATCTGCATCAGTTCGCGCACGAGGCCCAGGTGCGCGTGTTCCTGCACGCGTACGAGTACGATGGGCAAATCACCCGAGATTGCATACGGCCAGAGTGAGGATTGTCCCCGATGATTGCGGGCTAATATCTGGGCTGCTTCCCGCCGCGAGGGACTGAGATATAGCAGGTGACCCCCAAGAGCGAGGGCGTTGTTGGCTCGGGTAGCGGTCAAATTCAAATGGCGCAGTTCCATCTGGCTGTATGTCCAGGCCAATTCGAAGGCCCGTTCCACCACACTCGGATCCCGATATTTTTCTGCCAGCCGCAGCGCTTCTTCCCTGCTTTCGGCAATTCCCAAACTAAAACTGACTTTTGCTGTTTGTCCCGGTTTGAGCCTAACCCGCTGGCGCAGGCTCAAAATCGGATCTAGCACGGCGCCGACGCCCTTGGACAGTGGTTGATTGAGTTCGAGTGCCAGTGGATTGGATAAATCACGCCCCCTGCCGATAAACCGAGCCCGATCAGTCTCAAACTGTAGAGCGCCTACGCCTTCTCCGGCTAATGCCAGCGTATGGACAGCCCAGAGGCGCACTTCCCCGTCGCGTCGAGGCCGGCGGGAAGCCAACAGGGACTGGCCGGTGAATTCCGTTTCAACAAACAAATTGCTAAAGGCTGGGTGGGCAAGATCATCCGTCGGTCGGGCAAGTACTGTTTCCAGGTAACTGGTTAGCTCAAGTGTCCGCTCATGTTCACTGTGATTCGTGAGTGACAACCGGCGAATCTCGACCTGATCCTCCGAAGTAACGATCACCTCAGTTCGCGTAGTTATATTACCGTCTCGGCGACAGAATTCGGCACGATCCGGAGCATAAGTAACTTTATATTCCTCGCCTTCTCGTCCATACGGTTGGTATGTCGCTGACCAAACGATTCCGGAATTAAGGTTTTGGATATAGAAATAGAAACCGCGCTCGTCCTTGGTAACATCCTCACGCCAACGGCTGACGGCCGTTTCACCAAACCGGCTGAAACCGGAGCCGGCGTTAGTCAGCATTACCGAATACTGGCCGTTCGAGATAAAATGAGTTACCGGAACAGCTGTATGGGCAGTTTGCAAACTGATATCTTTTCTCTCGCTGACATCCCCCAACGGGGTTTTATCCACCGCGATTTCCCGTTCTTCCGTTAACGGCAGGCCGGCCTGTTCTCCAGGTATACGCTCCTGCAACAGGAGTTCTGTGGCCTAGACCATCGGGATA
>DATAMA010000167.1:0-24378 GCA_036260765.1 Desulfobacteria bacterium
ACCTTCTTCATCCCGCCTAATCCCCAGGATTAGCCCTTCGAACTTGTAGTTGGTTACAACTTGCTGCAGTCCATCAGTTTTCAGCGCTTTACAGCAAGCTCGGCATGCTGTGGTCAATCGGCAAAGATTCCACGGTGTTGCTCTGGTTAGCGAAAAAAGCATTTTTTGGCCACTGCCCGTTTCCGCTGATTCATGTCGACACGACCTACAAGATTCCTGCCATGATTGAATATCGGGATCGTCTGGCCAAAGAACTGAATCTTGATCTAATCGTGCATACCAACCAGGAAGCAATCGATCAGGGAATGGGTCCGGAGAAGGGCCGTCTAGCTTGCTGTAAAGCGCTGAAAACTGATGGACTGCAGCAAGTTGTAACCAACTACAAGTTCGAAGGGCTAATCCTGGGGATTAGGCGGGATGAAGAAGGTTCACGCTCCA
Organism: Desulfobacteria bacterium; assembly: GCA_036260765.1. Taxonomy (GTDB): domain Bacteria; phylum Bacillota; class Desulfitobacteriia; order Desulfitobacteriales; family JAJXUE01; genus DATAMA01. The sequence continues at coordinate 439 of DATAMA010000167.1, forward strand.
AAGAACGTGTATTTAGTGAACGCAACGAAGACTCCGAGTGGGATTATACCAATCAGGCACCGGAGTTTTGGGACCAGTTCAAGACAGATTTCCCGAAAGGCCATCATATTCGGGTGCATCCCCTTTTGCACTGGAATGAATTGGACATTTGGGAGTATATCAAGCGGGAAGGGATCCCGATTATCGACCTGTATTTTGCGAAAAACGGGAAACGCTATCGAAGCCTTGGCTGTTATCCCTGCACCAGTCCAATTGATTCCAATGCCAGTACGCTGGATGAGATTATCGAAGAGTTGAAACATACTCAGGTCAGTGAACGGGCCGGCAGATTACAGGACCAAGAGGATGCCTACGCCATGCAGAAACTGCGCAAAGACGGCTATATGTAAGTCCTTAGGTCAATTTATGAAAATGGAGTGGGCAACGATGAGTCAGGATAAAGAGACGTTAAAGATCGTCGTCGTAGGACACGTCGATCACGGAAAATCGACCTTAATCGGCAGATTGCTTTATGACACCAAGTCAGTGCCGGAGGGCGCAATTAACAAGGTAAAACGCATCTGCAAAGACAAAGGGAAATTCTTTGAGTATGCTTATTTATTGGATGCGTTTGAGGAAGAGCAAAAACAAGGGATCACGATTGATACGACGCAAATCCAGTTTTTCACCCGGAAGCGGGATTATATCATCATTGACGCGCCTGGCCACAAAGAGTTTTTGAAAAATATGATTTCCGGTGCGGCCAATGCCGAGGCAGCCCTGCTTTTGGTGGATGCCCAGGAGGGAATTCAGGAGCAGTCGAAACGACATGGCTATATCCTTTCGCTGTTGGGAATTCGTCAAGTCTATGTAGTAGTGAATAAAATGGACTTGATTGACTATTCCCAGGAGAAGTTTGAACAGATCAAACGCGAGTTTAATCTGTTCCTGAACGGGCTCAACATCTATCCGGCCAAATATATTCCGGTTTCGTCTTTCTTCGGTGAGAACATCACCGCTAAATCGGCGAAGATGCCGTGGTATCAAGAAGAACCGATCCTGGAAGCGTTGGACCTGTTTGAAAAGGAAAAGGGCCTGGCAGACCGGCCGTTAAGGTTTCCAATTCAAGATGTGTATAAATTCGATGAGCGGCGAATCATTGCCGGCAGGATTGAGACCGGCCGGCTCAAAGTCGGTGACAAGATCTTAATTTCCCCCGGCAATAAAACCACGACGGTAAAATCGATCGAATACTGGGCCGAAAGAGATAAGCGCGACACGGTAGAAGCGGGTATGTCAATCGGGATTACCGTGACAGACGAATTCTTTAACCAACGGGGACAAATTATTTCGCACATGGCGGAGTCTCCGCAGTCGGCTAAGTTGGTAAAGGCGAATCTGGTCTGGATGGGCCGGACCGATTTGGTAAAACACAAACGCTATAAACTCAAGTTGGCTACCCAAGAGATAGAAAGTGAAATTTACGCGATCAACAAGGTTATCGATGCCTCTAGCCTGGAAACGATCACGGATGCGCAACGAGTTAGAACCAACGATGTCGCTGAAGTTGTGATTAAAACCAAACAAGCGCTGTGTTTTGATAATTTTGCGACAAACCAAACTACCGGCAGGTTTGTCTTGGTCGACGGTTACGACGTTTGCGGCGGGGGAATTATAGCCGGTGCGCTGGCAGAGAGTGATATTAATACTACCGATCGGCAAATTACGATTGACAAGCTGGTTAGCAGAACTGACCGGGAAAATAGAGAAGGGCAGAGCGGGAAGGTAATCTGGATTACCGGCGGACAGCAAGTGAACCTGGCTGTTCAATTGGAAAAGGCACTCTTTGACCAGGGTCTTAGGGCTTACTACCTGGAAACCCAGGCACTGGAAGGCATCAATTTCTATTCCGATGCCGAAGAAGTTAAATATATTGCCGAAATTGCCAAAGTTTTGTTAGATACGGGCTTGATTACAATCGTTACGCCAACTGTAGAAGACTCATCCATCGCGGAAACGATGTTTAGTCAGGATGACCTGGTGTGCCTAAAAGCGACTGACTCGGAGAATGTTAAGAATCAACTGGATTCGCTTGTTGCCAAGCTAACAGCTAATAAGTGAATCCGTAAAAATTATAAATCCTAAATAATATCTCGTCAGCAGGTTGTACCTGCTGATTTTTTTGCGGTTGAGGGATTAATTTAATCATTAGTTTTATATATTGGTACTATACATATAAATTATATTAAGCTACAATAATCTACATGAAGAGAGAAAGGGGAGAAAATGTTCTTGAATACTTATTCCGATCCGGCAAAACGAGGTGTCAATAAGTTCCTTTTGGCAGGCGTCTTCTTTTTGGTTGCAGCTGCCGGGTTGTACTATGTAAAGTGGCATCCGTATTACCTGAAGGCATTTAAATCAGCCACGACTCATTCAATTGGCGCATCGATTATTACCGGCAAAGCGGCATCTGCGCCGGTACCATCCTGGAATGCCGCTGTGGGCTATGCTGCAGCGTATTTTAAAGCCGTTTGGCAGGCTGTAGTTTTGGGGCTTATGCTAGGCTCATTAGTACAGGTGTTGATTCCGAGAGATTGGGTTAAACGGGTGCTGGGAAGTACTGGTTTTGGCAGTACAGTCGCCGGCGGCGCTGTAGCGTTGCCGGGGATGATGTGTACTTGTTGCGCAGCCCCGGTTACAGTCGGCCTAAGAAAGCGCTCTGCCTCGGTTGGTGCAGCGCTGGCATTCTTTTTGGCTAATCCGGTTTTAAATCCGGCAACGCTGATCTTTATGGGTTTTGTACTTTCCTGGAAATTTACAATTTACCGCCTTGTTTTCGGCGTTATCTTAGTGTTCGGGATTGCCTTACTGGCTAACCGCTTGTTCAAAGAAGAACAGGCTGCTGACTCACCCCTTAGCACAGTGGACGAGGCGGCTGCGGAAACCGGCAGTTTTCTGCGCAGATGGCTGCGTGCTTTAGGGCAGTTGATCATCGACACTATTCCGGCCTACGTAATTGTTGTTTTTGTGCTGGGATTTGCCCGAGCGTGGTTATTCCCGGCAATTGGCCCGACAGGGTTAAACGGTACTTTAGCGATCATTGGCTTAGCCATTGCCGGAACCTTGTTTGTCATTCCAACCGCGGCGGAAATCCCGGTAGTGCAAACGCTGATGGGATTCGGCCTTGGGGCTGGCCCAGCCGGTGCTTTGCTACTTACTCTGCCGGCAGTTAGCCTTCCTTCCTTGTTGATTGTGAAGCGAGGCTTCTCGGCGCGTGTGCTGGTATTTACAGCGGTGGCCGTGGCGGTGCTCGGTATTGTCGGCGGACTTGTTGCGGGCGTTGTTTTATAAGCGGCCTTCGAAGATTATCTGGGGCGGGGGGCAATAAAGTTTCCTCTATCCGTTTCGCTAACTTTCGCCTGGCGGAGCCTTGGGTGCAGCGGCTTCATTTATATGGTGCTTTACCTGGTCCGGCGGCTACTTGGGCAGGATTCCTGCTCTAGTACGCCGCCTTTCCTGTCTAGACGTGCTGCACTCCTGCCGGAAACTTTATTGCCCCAGTGCAGTTAGCTTTAGGCTGGCTGGACGTCTTACAAAGCAAGCGCTTATCTGGGGCGGGGGGCAATAAATTTTCCTCTATCCGTTTCGCTAACTTTCGCCTGGTGGAACCTTGGGTGCAGCGGCTTCATTTATATGGTGCTTTACCTGGTCCGGCGGCTACTTGGGCAGGACTCCTGCTCTAGTACGCCGCCTTTCCTGTCTAGACGTGCTGCACTCCTGCCGGAAAATTTATTGCCCCTAGAAAATTTATCGAGTGGTTGCTGGGGGAGAGGATTTGGCACGCGGATTAGAGAACATCTTAGCAGATTTTGTTTTGGGGTGAGGTTATGTCACAAATTGTGTTATTCTTGCTTATCGGATTAAACCTTGTTTCATTAGTCCTTTTGCTGGTATTGTTACAGCGGGCTGCCGGCAATAACTCTGCTAAACTGCAACACAGCCTTGCGGTTTTGGAACAGGGACTGGTACACAGTGAACGCGTGCTGCAGGATGAAATAGTGCGTGTACGGGAGGAAACAGCGAACCAGGCCCGGCAGGGACGAGAGGAACTGGCAAACAACCAAAAAAATTTCAGCGAGTTATTGTTCGGCAGAATTATGAATACGGCGGGTATGCAGAAACAACAGCTAGATACGTTTGCAAAGCAGTTGGCGACGCTGACGCAAAGCAACGAACAGCGCCTCGAGCAAATGCGTAGAACTGTAGAGGAGAAGCTTCGCCTGCTACAGGAAGATAACAACAGTAAGTTGGAGCAGATGCGGACTACGGTGGATGAGAAGCTCCATGCAACGCTGGAAAAGAGGCTTGGGGAGTCCTTTAAACTGGTCAGTGAGCGGTTGGAACAGGTACATAAGGGACTTGGCGAAATGCAGTCATTGGCCGCGGGCGTAGGGGACTTAAAACGGGTGATGACTAACATTAAGACGAGAGGTACGTGGGGCGAGGTACAGTTGGAGAATTTGCTCGAACAAATTCTTACGCCTGAACAATATGCCAAAAACGTTGCCACAAAACAGGGAAGCAATGACCGGGTAGAGTTTGCCGTCAAACTACCGGCGAAAGACGGCAGTGACAAGGTGATTTGGCTTCCGCTCGATGCGAAGTTTCCGCTGGAAGATTACCAACGACTGCTTGAAGCCCAAGAACAAGCAAATCAACCGGCTGTTTTAGAACTTGGCAAGGCCTTGGTGCAAAGAATCAAGTCAGAAGCAAAAATGATCTGCGATAAATACCTTGATCCACCGCATACTACAGATTTCGGTATTTTGTTTCTCCCGATCGAAGGGTTATATGCCGAAGTGTTGCGGCAGCCTGGGTTGGTGGAGTCATTACAGCGGGATTACCGAGTAGTGATCACGGGCCCAACTACGGTTGCTGCTCTGCTAAACAGCTTGCAGATGGGTTTTAAGACGTTGGCAATTGAGAAACGTTCAAGTGAAGTGTGGGCGTTACTGGGCGCAGTGAAAAGCGAATTCGGTAAGTTCGGTGATCTACTGGAAAAAACGCAGCGGAAGTTGCAGGAAGCCAGCAATTCAATTGAGACTGCGGCAAGAAAGTCCCGGACGATTGAACGGAAACTGCGCGATGTGCAGGAATTACCTTCAGATGAGGCGGCGAACCTGCTCGAAGGGGCGGCAAACCCGGAAACTGAGGCTATCTGAGAGGATTAAAATGAAACCCCATTGGCAAGGATAAGGTTGGATATTGCTAGAGGGGGTAACGGGTTTGAAGCCTTTGGAAAGCAGGATGCTTGAAATAATCAGCCAATTGGGAGGGATTAAAAGCAGCAGTTTTCCAACTCGTGAACAGTTAAGAGTGATGCTTAAGGCTGAGGGGTACCCGAGCGAAGAAGTAGACAGCCGGTTTGGGTTTGCGGGGTTGGAACGGTAATGGCTGGTTGTTGAAAAAGCAGGACATTTGTCTCAAAGATAGAAGTAAAGTCACATAGATAAAAACCATCGTTTAAAGATGGAAATGCAGGTGGCTAGATGAAGAATTGAAGGAGGGGAATTGGGACGGCGGCGATTTTTAATCGGGTGAAGAGTTGCTTAGTGGAGGAAGTTGACGAACATTCGTTTAAAGTAGAAGGGTGCTTTCTGGATACGCTGCACGAAATAAAGCTTACTATGCTCGTTAGCTATCCTGAACTGGAAGTCACTTCTGCTTATGCAACGATGCTGCGGACTCCGTATCCCGACTGTCCGGCGGTACAAGATGCGGCCAGTAAGCTAAGTGGGATAAAAATAGGCCCGGGCTCCCGTAAAGCAATTCAACAGGCGGTAGGCCACAATCAGGGGTGTACCCACCTTACCGACTTGGCTTTGGATATGGCTAAGGTAATCATTCAGGCGAAATTTCAATTACAACTGCGGGAAATGACGACAGAAGAATGGATAGATGACAATACCAGTTTATTTGCCCGTAGCTGTCATCATTGGACCGGTACAAACTTAAATGAAAAGGAGTTGGTTTAAATGGCTACCTGGAAATGCAACGCTTGTGGTGAAAAGGTTGAGGGCCGTTGCCGACCGAAAAAATGCCCGAAATGCGGCGCGGAAAAAGAACAATTTACTAAAGCGGAATAGCAAACTTAGCGCGGCTGGTAACAGTTTACCGGCCGCCCTCGTGTTTTCATTGCGAATGAGGAAAATATTTGTACTAATTAGTTAAGATAAACTGACCGAGAACCGGGTGATATTAGGCAATAGAGAGGTGTCTTGATGCAGTCAGACGTCTTTTTTATGGACCTGCGCACCAAAGGTGGAACAGGTCTGCTTACTAAACTGGAACGCTTGATTGAGAAGGCCGGGTTTGCCGGTTTAGTCGACAAGGGTGATTTAGTAGCGATTAAGCTGCACTTTGGTGAACGCGGTAATTTAGCATATTTACGTCCACAATATATTCGGCGCATTGTCGGGAAACTCAAGGGTTATGGAGGCAAACCGTTTCTGACTGATGCGAATACCTTATACGTTGGTTCGCGGGCGAATGCTGTTGACCATTTGGAGACAGCAATTGAAAACGGCTTTGACTATGCGATCGTCGGTGCGCCGTTGATTATCGCGGATGGCCTAAACGGTAAGGATTATGTTAATGTAGAGGTTAACCTGCAACATTTTAAGGAGGTTAAAATCGGTTCGGCAGCAGTACATGCGGATGCCTTGATTGCCGTCACTCATTTTAAAGGGCATGAGGCAACCGGTTTTGGCGGTACCCTGAAGAACTTGGGTATGGGCTTGGGGAGCAGGGCTGGAAAACAAATGCAACACTCTGATCTCTTGCCTAACGTTGACCAGGAAAAGTGCATTGGCTGTACCCGCTGTACCAAATATTGTCCGGCAGGTGCAATTCAAGTTATCGACAAAAAAGCGCAGATTGATCGCGATAAATGTATCGGCTGCGGTGAGTGCACCGTTAGCTGTAACTCACAGTCTATCGGGATTAATTGGAAGACTACAGCTGATGTTATTCAGGAGAAGATTGCGGAGTTTACGGCCGGAGTGCTCAAAGATAAACAAGGCAAGGCCGGCTTCATTACGTTTGTAACTCAAGTGAGTCCTGACTGTGATTGTTGTGCCTGGAATGACCTGCCAATTGTCGGCGACATCGGTGTTTTGGCCTCCAAAGATCCCATCGCAATTGACCAGGCAGCTGTTGACCTAATTAACAAAGCGCCTGGTGTATTAGGTTCACGCCTTGAAGATGTTCAATCTACCGACAAATTTCGTCAAATTCACCCGTCAGTAGACTGGTCTGTGCAACTCGCATATGGAGAAAAAATTGGTTTAGGCACCCGTAACTATAACTTAATTAAAATTGATTAGCTTGTATAAATTTTCTTATTAAGTAGGAATATGTTATAATTAGGTAAAAGGGTGGAGCCGGAGAGGGGAGTTAAGGATGCGGATTCAGAAAATTAATGAGAACACACTTCGCATATTTCTTTCCTTTGCTGAATTGGCCGACCGGGATATTTCGATGACAGAATTATTTCAGCGTTCTAATAAAACTGAACAGTTATTCTGGGAAATGATTTCTAAGGCTGGAGACGAGGTTGAATTCGTCCTTGACAAACCGTTTTGGATTCAGGCAACGATCATGTCCAGTGATGAATTTGTAATTACTGTTGTCAAGCAAGATGGCACAGAAGTTTTTCCGGAGGGGGAAAAACAAAAGAAGAAACGGCCCGCACGCAGCAGGGAACATGTCTATCGCTTTGAAGACTGGGATGCACTGGTTAGTGGAGTCGCCAGCGTTGCCGACAAAATAAGCGGCCGGACCAGTGTATATCATTTAGAACATTGTTATTATCTGGTGCTGAGCACGCGTTGTGCAACCGGCCCGAACAAACTGCTTATAGAGGCAAATCTCAAAGAATATGGGGAAAAGGCGAACTTAACGCGGATTTACCTCAATGAATACGGCAAGCTTGTGATGCGAAACAATGCCTTGCAGACCATCAAGAAACACTTTATCTGTCAATAACCAGCAAAAAGGGCCTTCCGAAAGGAAGGCCCTTGAGCTTAAAACCTAATTAACCTGAAGATTATGATTGTGTGCCAAGGGGAATGAACAAATTAGGAATTAAGTGGACACAGAGTCGACAAACCCTTTTGCCCCTAAAGAGAACCAGATAGTTGGCAGTGCCACAAAAAATACACCGATTACCATTAGCGGAAAATCTGTTTAACGGTTTGCGATTAGGCTGCCGTAACTTGTACACACTCAACACCCCTATGCGTTTTGAAGACACCCTTATAATACTGTAAGTCGTTTGTCGAAATCCTAAGAAGCTTGCGCCAGAATATTAAAATATTTATAAGGATTTAGTCTTAACCTGACAGGTGGTGGGAAATAATAATTAAATTGTTACGTTTATTGGCTTATCCGTTTAACCGGTGGTTTATAATCCTATTACTGATAATAAATATTCTTGGTTCAGGGTACGGCTTCTACTGGTATCGGTTTCAATTGCAGGAGACGCCGTGGTACTATTTACTGTTTGTTCCGGACAGCCCACTGTCAAGTACGCTGTTTTCTCTAACTTTAATCTTGATTTTGGCCCGCCGGCGACAACCGTGGCTGGAGCTGTTTGCCTGTTTATGGGTGATAAAATACGGAGTTTGGGCGGTTATCATCAATGCAGATGTCGGCCTGCGGGGGCAATTTACTTTTGAAAACTTGATGTTAGCGGTTTCTCATTTGGGAATGGCGATTGAGGGCGTTATTTTTCTGCCGCATGTACGGGTTTCTTTAAGACACGCGATTGTCCTCGGGGTGTGGCTGATCCTTAATGACTTTTTGGATTATGCCGTCGGGGTTCATCCTTACTTGTTTGATCCGGGACAGCTAACCCTTGCTACTTGGTCCGCCATAACGCTTTCCGTTGCCCTAATTTTGGCCGCAGTTGCACTTGGCTTAAAGCGCGTCCATACCTAGATGTCAACGGCCAGAAAAAGACTTATTAGACGGCATGTTATGTGAAGGAATTAAGGGATAACTGTCGAACTGCAACTGACAATAGTTCTTTTTGGCAATTATAATTGTATTGAGGTGTTGGTAATGTCCATAGAACTGAACCCGGAATTTCAAAAGTCTTTTCGGGGATACCGGGTAGAAGAAGTGGATCAGTTCGTTGATCAGATTTCCGCTGCCTATGAACAAATGCGCCAGGAATTAATCAAGGTAAACCACGAAAATGAAAAGTTTAAACACGAGTTGGAACACTATGAACAGATTGAGGCGTCTCTGAATAAGGCGCTTGTGGCTGCTCAAGAGAAAGCGGACGAAATTATCAACAAGGCGCGCCAGGAAGTAGACGGCGCACTTGGGGAATCAAAGCAACGCCTGGATAATATTAATACGGAAATTGCCGAAATTCTTGCCGAAGTCACGGAAAAGGCACGTCAGATTGAAGAAGAAGCTCACCATCGGGCAGAAGAGATTTTGCGTGGGGTTGAAGCTAAAGCGGCGGCAGAGAAGGAGCAGTCGCGTAACCTGGAGCAACAATTAGACCAGACCAAGCAGGAAATGGTTCAGGTGCTCAATGAATTCTTAATAAAACTGGAGAACACAGGAAATGATGCGGCCAGCGGTACTGACGCCGATCTTGATCCTGATCCTGATGCTGTGACTGATGCTCAGACTGAAAATGACAGCCATTGAGGAAAACCCTGAGTAAAAGCTGTTTGTACTTCGGAGGGACACGGTTTTGAATCAATTGAAGAAAACGCTTCTGCGCGAAATCCCGGCGGTAAGCGAGCTACTCGCTCATCCGCAAATCCGTGAACTAACTGTTCCGCTTCAGCGGGTTACCGCAGCGATTCAGACGGTTTTAACAGGGATCAGGCAGGCTATACTTTCTGATGACGGACAGACAAAACCGCCGTTGCAGCTCGATGCGATTGTCCAGGATGTACTTAAGCTAGTTTCCAATCAATTTAGCCCCTCTCTAAAAAAAGTAATTAATGCGACAGGAGTCGTGTTGCATACTAACTGTGGACGGTCGCCGCTTCACCCTGAGGTTTTAGAGTTTATGAACCTGACGTCAGCCGGCTATTCCAACCTGGAATTGGATTTACAAACCGGAAGGCGTGGTTCCCGGTACACCCATGTAGAGGAATTAGTCTGCAAGCTGACTGGGGCAGAAGCGGCGATGGCTGTCAACAATAATGCGGCAGCTGTTCTTCTGGTGATGCATGCTTTAGCGCAAGACAAAGATGTGATCGTTTCGCGCGGGGAGCTGGTCGAGGTTGGCGGCTCATTTCGGATTCCTGAAGTATTAAAGGCCGGCGGGGCAAGGTTGATCGAAGTGGGAACGACCAACAAAACATGGTTGCGTGACTATGCCGCAGCAGTCACGGAAAACACCGCATTACTGTTAAAGGTGCATACCAGTAATTTTCGCGTAATCGGTTTTACTCAATCGGTAACTTCGCAAGAATTAGTGGAAATGGCCCATGCGCAAGGTCTGATCGTCGTTGAAGATCTTGGTAGTGGGACCTTGGCCGATGTAGGACAGTTTGGGCTGCCATACGAACCGACGGTGCAGGATGTGGTCGACGCGGGTGTTGACCTGGTAACGTTTAGCGGGGATAAGCTGTTGGGCGGCCCGCAGGCAGGCATAATTGCCGGTAAGCGGAAACTGATTGAGCGCTTGAGGACGGATCAACTAACCCGGGCCTTACGGATCGACAAACTGACTCTGGCAGCGCTCGAAGCGACGCTGCGTATTTATCTCGCCGAACGCTATCAAGAGATTCCGACTATCGCCATGCTTTCGCTCGGTCAAACTGAGTTGGCAGAGCGTGCTCGTAATTTAGCGGAACTGCTGAAAGGTGAAACTGGCACAGCGGCGGATATTTCGGTCGAAAAAGGCTATTCCCAGGTCGGGGGAGGTTCTTTACCCACAGCGAAACCGGAAACGTACGTGGTGGCGGTTAAGCCACACCTAACTTCCGTGAGTGCACTGGAAAAGTTTATTCGTACCAATGACCATCCGGTACTGGCGTATGTTCAAAATGACAAGCTGATGTTGGATGTGCGAACGCTGCTGCCGGGTGACATGGAACAAATTGGGGCAGTATTCAAGGCGTGGACAGAAGAAATAAAGACCCAATACACTGTCAAAATAGATGAGGACTGAACAAATAAGGTTTGGCCCTTTTTATTTGTGTGATAATATAAGATAGATTCTGTAAGTATGCGGAGGTGGGAAATATGTCGGAACAAGTTCACCTTACCCAATATTCGACTAAAGCCGGCTGAGGCTGCAAGATTGGTCCGAGCGACCTGGCGCAGGTTCTGCGCTATCTACCGCCCACTAAGACCAACCCTGATTTATTGGTCGGATTAAATACGTCTGATGATGCCGGAGTTTTTCGTCTCAATAACGACCTTGCGCTGGTACAAACGGTCGATTTCTTTACCCCGGTAGTGGACGACCCATATACTTTCGGACAGGTAGCTGCTGCCAATGCCTTAAGCGATGTGTATGCGATGGGCGCCAAGCCTGTCACTGCACTTAACATCGTTTGTTTTCCGGTCGGCAAGCTTGATATGACTGTGTTAGCTGAGATATTGCGCGGCGGACACGCAAAGATTGAGGAAGCGGGAGCGGTCCTGGTAGGCGGTCATTCGATTCATGACAATGAACCGAAGTATGGCCTTTCCTTAACCGGGGTAGTACACCCGGAACAGATTTGGACGAACGCCGGTGCTAAACCGGGGGACCATTTGATTTTGACCAAACCGCTGGGAGTTGGGATCATCACTACGGCTATTAAACGCGGGGTCGTGCCGCCTCAAGTCGTAGAACAGGTGGTCAAGGTAATGACCATGTTGAATAAAGCTGCTTCAGAAGCGGCGCTTAAGGTTGGGATTGAATCCTGCACTGATATTACCGGGTTTGGATTGTTAGGCCATGCGCACGAGATGGCCCAGGCCAGTGAAGTGGCCTTGGAAATCTATGCGGACAGGGTCCCGGTTATCGATGCTGTTTGGGAATATGTCGCGGAGAACATCGTACCCGGAGGGACGATAGCCAATCTTAAACATCTGGCAGAAGTGGTGGCGTTTGACCAGGCAATACCTAGGGAAAACCAACTGGTTTTAGCCGATGCGATTACCTCCGGAGGCCTGCTGTTTGCGGTTTCACCGGAGAAAAGCGCTGATCTGCTGGACGAATTACTAAACCGCGGTGTAGAATCGGCAACTATTATTGGCAAGGTTGTACCCGGCACCGCAGGGACAATCAAGGTTAAAAATTACGGAGGCTCAGAATTTGCGAAGTAAAGGCATCAGGGTTCATTATCAAAACGCCTTAGTCAATGATTATCTATATAATTTTAGTGCGGTTAGGGAGTTTTTTACCTATGATCCCTTTTCCAGCGAAAGTTTTAAGCGCAGACACGCTTATTTAACCAAGAAAACCAATCAGAACCGTGAATCGGTAGTAGAAACGCTGCGAGATTATAACGCCAAACTTGGGGCGGGCAAGCAGACGATGGAGAACATCGAGGCACTGCGGCAGGAAGATGCAGTTGTTGTGGTGACGGGTCAACAAGCAGGTATTTTGGGTGGCCCTCTCTATACGGTATACAAAGCGCTTACCGCAATTCAACTGGCGAAAAAGGCTAGCGCGGAGCTCGGAGTACCGGTTATACCGTTATTCTGGATCGCCTCAGAGGACCATGATTTTGGCGAAATCAATCATGTCCAGGTAGCAGACCGGGAGGGTCAGCCGCACAAGGTAACTTTAAGTTATGAGCCAGGTGGCAAATATTCAATCGGTGATATCCCGGTGCCGGAAATTGACGGTTTTTTGGACGAATTGGCGGCTTTAATTCCTGAAACAGAATTTAAAGCCGAGGAATTGGGCTTTTTTAGGGCCTCTGCCGCAGAAAGCGATAATCTTGCCAATTGGTTTGGCAAGATTCTGCTGCGTTGGCTGGGCACTTTTGGCTTAGTTCTGGTGAATCCAGCTGAGAGGAATTTCCGCAGTCTGGAACGGGCGCTGTTTACGGCAGCGATTAATAACTCAGCGCAGGTAAATACATTGCTCCATACTGCAAACAGCGCGTTAATGGCCAAAGATTACCCGGTTACGGTGGAAAAGGATCCGGCTAACGTCAATCTGTTCATGTATTGGGAAAAAGAGCGTTTGCCCCTGTTATTGACCGGTGACGGTTATACCTTAAGGGGTAGCGACAAGCGCTTCACTAAACAGGAATTAATCGCGTTGATTGAGCAGAAACCAGAGCTGTTTAGCCCAAAAGTAGAGTTGCGGCCGTTGAGCCAGGATGAACTCTTCCCGACACTTGCATATGTCGGCGGTCCGGGAGAGATTAGCTATTTCGCAGAGTATCAGGAAATCTATCGGTTATTTGGCTTGGAGATGCCGGTCATTTTCCCCCGCGCCAATTTGACTGTACTGGATGGGGGCACAGAAAAATATATAAACAAATATCGGTTGGGGCTTGAAGATTTACTGCAACGGCCGGAAGAAATCCGCACGGAGTTTCTGGCCGCTGCTGATGAGTTTGGCATTGAGGGAATATTCTCATCACTTACCGACAAAGTCTCTGCGGCCTATGCCGAGACCATTGACGCCGTTCAAAAGCTTAATCCGTCTTTGGAAAAACTGGGATTGGAAAACAGGGAAAGAGTCCTGTCCCAAGTGCATTGGTTAAAGGAGAAAACGCTGCAAGCTCACCGTCAGGCCAATGATACATTCCTACGGCAGTTTCGTAAGTTGTGTAACGGTTTGGCCCCGCGGCAACAATTCCAGGAGAGGTTCTATGGTGCCATTCAACTCGTATTTAAGTATGGGCCGGCACTGTTTACCCAGTTAGGTGAAGTGCCATTGATTGATACGCAAGACCATAAACTCATATTTTTAAAGGACTAGCAGATTGATAAAAAACAGGTTGTAAAAAAATGGAATTGCTACTATAATCCAGCTAGGGACAATTTGAACACACCAAGTAACGTTAAAACGTTTTTTATTTTGCGCTTTTTATCTGGAGGTGCAACGCGTTTGGCGCGAGTTTGGGGCGGAGTAGCTAGATTATTAAAAAGAGCACGAACAACCTGGAAACAGTTGCCGGTTTGGCAGAAGATTATGGTCGTCATTGCGGCCCTGCTGGTGTTGGCTTTGGTTGGGGGAGCAATTGCCTATGCGATTATGATGCATAAACCGAGGAAGATTGCATCTATCGACCCCAAAACCGGGCAAGTGGTGATTACCGATGAACAGCCGCTTAACTTGAACGATCGGGTAAGTATTCTTCTGGTTGGCGTGGATGAGAGAAAAAATGCCCAAGATCATTCCTATCGGACTGACACCATGATCCTGGCCAGCATCGATCCGAAGTACAAGCAAATAAGCCTCTTGTCAATTCCGCGTGACACCCGTGTAAATATCCCTAATCATGGTTTGGACAAAATTAATGCTGCCGCACAATATGGTGGATTAAATACCACAGTAGCGATTGTCAGTAATCTAACCGGGGTTAAAATAGACGGGTACGTCAAGACGAACTTCGATGGATTCAAAGAAATCATCGATACGTTAGGCGGTATTACGGTCGATGTCGAAAAGGATATGTACTATGAAACGGGTGATACCGAAGACGGCATAATCAATTTAAAAAAAGGCGTTCAGGTCCTGAACGGTTCGCAGGCATTGCAGTATACCCGCTTTCGGCATGATGCCCTGGCAGATATTTCACGGACTGCCCGTCAGCAGGTGGTGTTAAAGGCAATTGCCCAAAAGACCATGCAGGCCGGTTCGCTATTAAAGATTCCGACGCTAATTGGCCAGTTCTATAAGGTTGTTGATACAAGCCTGCCTTTACCGGATTTAATCACGGTCGCCAAGGCAGCTGCGAGTTACGATGGTTCCAAAGTTGTCAGTCAAACCTTGCCTGGATATTTTCTTACGGTCAATGGTGTCAGCTATTGGGGTGTTGATCCCGATGAGGCTAAGAAGGTAGCGGCTGATTTATTCCAAGGTACTGTTGTTGGTAATACGCCGGATAAATTGATTTCCGCTTCGGCAAAAAATGCTAATTCCGCCACAAGCGGCAACACTTTACCCACAGACCCGCAGCCTCAAGTACAAATTGGGACAATTTATCTTAATTCCATGACGGCCCGGTCAATCAGCTTGTCGGTGTCGGCCTGTTCGGGTGTAGCCAAAGCGGAGGTTTGGCGTTGGAGTAACGGCGGCTCGTTCCGGGTTTACCCGATTGGGGGACAGGTTTGGAATGGCGGGGCAATCAACTTTACCGACGGCGGCTTGAGGCCGGGCACGAGATATTCTTATGCCGTGAGGGTCTACAGTACCGGTGGTAAGCTGTTGCAGGTTGGCGACTTTGTAAGTGGTACGACAAAAGATGAAACTACGACCGAACCGCCTTCTTCTCAACCAACTACGCCGGCTCAACCCCAGCCACCGCCTACCCAGCCGAAGCCGGCTCCGGCGAAACCCACCCCTGATACCACTCCACCTCATTTAACAGTTGGGTTTTCTCCCGGTGGGGCGGAAATCGCTCAAAACGCGGTAACTGTTTCCGGCGAAACTGAGTATGGTGCAACCATTATCATCACCGTAAATGGAAAAACAGAGGCCACAATTCCGGGCGGTGGACAGTTTTCACACTCAGTAAGATTTGCGGCTGCCGGGCAATATAATATTGTGGTCAGTGCGGTAGATGCAGCCGGAAATCGCGCCAACGCGGCCCCACATCTAGTTACCTATCACCCTACTCCAACGACTACCGGATCTACCACAAAACGATAAAAAGTAAAAAACTACACATACCTTTGACAAACAGACAATTCCGTCGGCAACAACCGGGGAATTGTCTGTTTTTTAATCCATTATTTAAAAGGGATGTATTGTGCACCCCTGTTTTATTCATCTATAATTTTCTTTAGGTAATAATAGTTCCAAAGTTTGAGAACTTAAAACTGTTCTACGAACGAACACAACGAGAGTAGAAAAGGGTGGGGACATTGAGTTTAATTGAACTGAAAGAGGTCCACAAAGTTTACGCAGGCGGTGACCGTGAGGTTCACGCTTTGAGGGGTATCAGCCTGAGCGTGGAGGAAGGTGAATTTCTGGCAATGATGGGACCGTCAGGGTCGGGAAAAAGCACCTTGCTCAGCGTAATGGGGGCATTGAATCCGCCGACCAAAGGGGAAATGCTCATTGACGGAATAGATGTTTATGGCTTGGATAGTGAGCGACGCGCGGATTTTCGCCATGAGTATATTGGGTTTGTATTTCAGCAATATCAATTAATTCCCTATCTAACAGCTTTGGAAAATGTGATGTTGCCCTTGGCTATTAGTAGCCGTAAGGATAAAGAACAGCGGGAAATGGCACAAAACGTCCTGGAAAAGGTTGGTTTAGGGACAAAGTCTGCACGTTTACCGCATCAGCTTTCAGGGGGAGAACAGAATAGGGTGGCCATTGCCAGGGCGATAGTTAATCAACCGCCAATCGTGTTTGCGGATGAACCTACCGGCAGTTTGGACACAAAAACGGGTGAAGAAATCCTCAGATTATTTCAACAGTTAAATCGTGATGGATTGACCGTAATTATGGTTACGCATAACAAGGAAAACCTTTCTTGGGTAAAACGTGCTGCCTTTATCCGTGACGGCAGTCTCGAAAAAACGGAATCATATGCTTCCAAATTAGCTTAAACGGCCAAAGGAATTGGTAGATAAGAGGTGACGCGTATGCGTTTGAGCGATATTGCGCTTAGCAACCTTAAAAGGCGCAAGTTGAAGGCTTCCTTACTGGTGTTGGGTATTGTGATTGGGGTTGCTTCTATTGTCGGGCTCTACTCGATTACTCAGGCAATGCAGCAAGACCTGGCAAATAAAATTGATGAATTCGGTTCAAACATGCTTATCCTTCCGGCTACAGACGAAGTTTCCTTCGGCGGAGTGACCGTGCAGGGTGCCGGAACAGTGCGGGAACTGCAGATGTCCGATATCGCCAAGATGAAGACGATTAAGAATAAAGAAACGCTGGCGATCATTGCTCCCAAGCTGTTAGCTGAGGAAAAGATTAACGGTAAGCAGGCAATGCTCGTCGGCGTGCAGTTCCGACAAGAGCTTAAGCTAAAAAAATGGTGGAAGGTTGACTGGCTTGGCGGTAAGAAAATTATGCCCGGCGGTGAACAAGTGCTTGTCGGTAGTGACGCGGCAAGGGTATTGGGACTTAGGCCGGGTGCAAAGGTAAATATCAAGGGTAAACAGCTTACTGTTGCCGGCGTGATCAAAGCTACCGGTTCGACCGAAAACGATAGTGCAATATTTCTTGACTTAACCACTTTACAGCAAGTAACTAACCATCCGGGTGCAATAAGTCTAATCGAGGCGGCCGCTTGGTGTTATACCTGTCCGATTGAACGGGTAACGGCCCAGCTCCAGCAAAAATTGCCTTATACCAAGGTACAGGCCTTAAAAGCATCCACCCAGTCAAGAGACGATACGGTACGGAAATTCAGCGTATTTTCATTTGCTGTTTCCATCGTCATTGGCCTAATTGGCGCGATGGTGGTAATGATGTCGATGATGTCATCGGTCAAGGAACGGACCAGAGATATCGGCGTACTCAGGGCGACAGGCTTTCGCAAAACCCACGTTATTACGATTGTCTTGATTGAGGCCGGTATTCTAAGTCTTGTCGGCGGGATTATCGGGTATGCCATTGGTATGGGGGCAGCCAGCTTGTTTGGCTCGGCTATCGCTCAATTACCAATCACGGTTTCCTGGAACTTAATAGTTGCCCTGGCAGCTATCGGCGGTGCGGCTGTCATTGGCCTTATCGCCAGCGCGTATCCTGCCTGGCGGGCTGCGCGGCTCGATCCTGTCGAAGCACTGCGCTATATTTAGAAGGCTGGGGGGGAATCAAGTGAAGCTAAAAGATATTGCTGTAAACAATTTGCGCCGACGCATAGGCAGGACAATATTCCTCTGTATTACGTTTTTGGTCGTGGTGGGCACAACCGTTGCCCTTAATGCGGTTTCACTGGGCATGAGGCAGGAGTTAGCGAAAAAACTGGACAGTTACGGTGCAAATATTGTCGTAAACGCCAAGTCAGAGCACCTTACCTTGTCCTATGGCGGACTGTCTGTTTCCGGTGTGAGCTATAATGTTCAGAAGCTAAGCTCATCCGTGCCGGATCGCCTGAAGAAAATTTCCAACCCGGCTGATATCAATTATATCGCGCCCTTAGTGATCGGTTCTGTTACGGGAAATAAACAAAAGTACCTGCTGGCCGGGATAGACTTTGCCGCGGAAATGAAAATGAAAGGCTGGTGGAAACTGCTGGGAAGCAGGCCCGGGCCTAATGAAGTAGTGCTGGGCTCGAGTTTGGCTATGCGGGACAAAATTGGTCCAGGGGATGAAATACACCTGAACGGGAAGGACTACCGGATTAGCGGCGTGCTGAACCAGACCGGCGGTACGGAAGACAAGTTGGTGTTCAGTAATATTGACCTGGCCCGTCAACTTACGGGTTTAAAGGATTCGTACACAATGATTGAGGTAAATGCCAAAAACCCGGAAACCGTCGCAGCGGAAATGGCCAAACTTGTACCGGAAGCCCAGGTAACTCCGGTTACCCAGTTGGTCCAGGGAGCAGTTCAATCGGCCAGCACCTTTACCAGATTTGCCTTTTCCGTCACTGTGCTCTTAGCCTTGGTCGGCGCACTGGTGGTAATTGTTACGCTGGCAGGCAATGTTACGGATCGAACGCGTGAATTCGGAATCTTGCGGGCAATCGGTTTCCGACAAAGACACATTCTTACGATTCTGTTGACGGAAATCCTTGCGGTCAGTATCGTTGGCGGCATCGGTGGATATTTGCTGGGAATTAGCGCGCCGGTCGCCTTCTCTCCCTTAATTCAAAACGCTTCGCTGGGGCAGCAGGGAATAGCTCAAACTGCCCAGGCAGCTGCGGGCGCCAGCCAACCGATAACCTTTGCCTGGTACCCTGCTTTGGGGATTATCTCCATTTTGGCAGCTTGCCTGATTGGAATTGTGGCAATTGCCTATCCCGCTTATCGGGCGATCAAGTTAGACCCTTCAGAAGCCCTGCGGTATATTTAAACACGAAGACGTATTGACCATTTTGGGGTCAATACGTCTTTTTTGCCTGCTTGAAAGCGGGCTTAAGAGCCTTTGGGGCACCAGTACGCCGCCTTTCCTGCCCAGCCGGGCTGCATTACGTTCCAGAAAGTTTATTCGCCTGATTACAGTGGAGCTTATGCGTTTATTTGTCTGGCACCAGGCGGCAGACAAGCTTGGCGAAGGGGCCGGCTAGCGGTAAAATTACCAGTGAAGATACGACGTTGAAAAAGGTGTGGGCATTGGCAACCTGGCGGCCTAAATCATCGCCGAACAGGGCGATGAAGCGGGTAAACGGATTGAGTAAGGGGAAAAAAACCACGACGCCGAATAGGTTTAGGAGCAAGTGGGCCACGGCCACACGTTTGGCTCCGCGATCGCCGCTCAGCGAAGCGAGCAAGGCGGTAAAACACGTACCGACATTAGCCCCAAGCACAATGGCAAATGCTGTCGCTAGCGAAACCAGGTGCTGAGAAGCGAGGACGATCACCATTCCGGTAGTCACACTGCTGCTGTGGATTAGCCCGGCCAAAATTGCGCCGGCCAAAAGCCCGAATAGGTGATTATCCCCTAATGTACGCAGAAACTGTAGAAAACTGTCCGAAGAGCCTAGCGGTTGAAGCGAACGACTTATCATTCCGATTCCCCAAAACACAAAGGCAAAGCCGATTAGGCCTAAGCCGAACCATTTAACACCCCGGCGTCCGAGAATGAACAGCAGCCCTCCGATAAGCAGGGCAGGTAAAGAGAATATTTCCAGATTGAAAGCCATCAGCTGAGCGGTAATTGTCGAACCGATATTGGTTCCGAGAATAATGCCCAATGCTTGTTGGAACGTCATTACACCGGCATTTACTAGGCTTAACGTGAATACTGTTATTGCAGTGCTCGACTGAACCAAGGCGGTAATTACCGTACCGGTAAGTAAGCCGGAAAGAGGGGTGGTGGTCAGGCGGCGCAGGAGGCTTTCAAATTTCGTGCCTGCAGTATTTTCCAGGCCAAGCTGTAACAAGTGCATGCCCCAAAACAATAGGGCGATTCCCAGGGCAAAACCAAACAGTATTGACATATAACCACCGCTAGAGACTATGCCCTACCTGAGTAGGTTAGACCTTTTGCCCCACTAAAAATCCATTTTAGCAACAGGCCCCGGGGTCCTTTATGCTTGTATGTTGATACGAACTCGCATACAATTATTGTTAAGAACTAACCTGAAAAGGGCTGTAAACATGTTCGCCAGAAACTGGCAGAAGCAGCTGAATTGTTGAGCAAATAAAACTATTATCTAATATTCAGGCGATTAAAACTTTTTATTATTTTTTTTACATTTAAACGAGGATTTTATATCTCTTTTGAAGAAATATTTAAAAGCGATTGTGCCTAATTGTATTCGTTTGTGTATTTAAGCACAAACATACTTGGCTTCTAAACCGTAGAATTAGAGTATTTTGGTAAAAAAGGAGGGGTAAACCATGCAACCAATTAACCTGACGTCCGCGTTGGCAAAAGGTAAAGATTTTGTCGAAAGAATTAAACAAAGCACTGGTGTGGATGTCAATGCTTGCTATCAGTGTGGTAAGTGTTCAGCGGGTTGCCCTGTGGGATTCGCGATGGACTACACGCCGAGGCAGGTAATGCGGTACCTGCAACTGGGTCTGGTAGAGGAAGTATTAAAGTCACACTCCATTTGGCTTTGTGCACAATGTGAAACTTGCTCCGCCCGCTGCCCAAGAAACCTTGAACCCGCCAAAGTAATGGAGGCTTTGCGCATTGAGGCGAATAAGGCCGGGATTGTCGCAGAACAAGAAGTGGCTATCTTTGCCGATAAATTCCT
Organism: Desulfobacteria bacterium; assembly: GCA_036260765.1. Taxonomy (GTDB): domain Bacteria; phylum Bacillota; class Desulfitobacteriia; order Desulfitobacteriales; family JAJXUE01; genus DATAMA01. The sequence goes on from DATAMA010000167.1 coordinate 21,468, forward strand.
CAAATCGGTGGCGAACAATGGCAGACTGCATGAAGCCGGGTTAATCGTCGGCTTTAACATGGCGTCCGTCCAGCCATTCAAGGATGCCGGGTGCGCGCCGTCCATGTTGTCCAAAGGAAAACTAAAACTCTTCCCGCATAAGATTCAGGGCAAGGATGCGGTAAGACGGATGATTGAAAAAGCGAAGAAAATGGAGGGCGGTCGTTAATGAAATATGCGTATTTCCCAGGTTGTTCCCTCCATTCCACCGGAGTTGAATACGATATCTCCAGCAAGATCGTAGCAGAAAAATTGGGGATAGAATTAAAGGAACTGCCGGATTGGAACTGCTGTGGAGCAACAGTAGGTCATACGAGCGGCAAGCTGTTAGGTTTGGCTCTACCGGGACGGAATCTGGCTATTGCTGAGAAAGAGGGCCTTGACGTAATGGCGCCATGCGCCAGTTGTTACAGCCGGATGAAAGCGGCAGAAGTCGCAGCCAAAACGAACGAGGAAACTCGGGCCAAAATGGTTGAGATCATGGAAATGGACTACCAAGGCAAGGTAGGGGCCAAATCCGCTTTGGATGTGTTCATCAAGGATGCCGGGCTAAACAACGTTAAGGCGATGGTTGCCCGTCCGCTTAACGGCATGAAAGTTGCTTGCTACTACGGCTGTCTGTTGGTAAAACCGCTGGAAACCGGGTGCGATGACGCCGAAAATCCGATGTTAATGGATAATCTGATTAACACCTTGGGTGGGGAAGCGGTAGACTGGCCGTTCAAAACGGAGTGCTGCGGCGGTTCCCTCGCCGTGCCCCGGACCAAAATTGTCTTAAAGTTGGTTAACGACATTCTGTCGATGGCGGAGGCGAACGGTGCAGAGGCCATTGCTACAGCATGTCCTTTATGTATGGTTAACCTGGATATGCGCCAGCAGGAGATTAATCAGCATGCCGGCACAAACCATCATATGCCGATTTTCTATTTCACTGAATTAATGGCCATTGCCTTCGGCGAGCCGACGGCCAAAGTTGGCGCAGCGAAGCATTTTAACAGCACGGCAGAGGTTTTGGCAAAATATAATTTGAGGTAAAGGAGGGTAAGCCATGCGTAAAGTAGGTGTATTTATCTGCCACTGCGGATCGAATATTGCGGCAACCGTTGATGTTGCAAAAGTGGCGAAAATTGCATCCAGTTTTCCTAATGTGGCATTTTCCACTGACTATAAATACATGTGTTCAGAGCCTGGTCAACAGGTAATCAAAGATGCAATCAAAGAACATAACTTAGATCGCGTCGTGGTTGCCTCCTGTTCACCACGCATGCATGAACCAACTTTCCGCCGCTGTATTGAATCAGCGGGGCTAAACCCATACTTATTTGAAATGGCTAACCTGAGGGAGCAATGTTCCTGGGTGCATACTGACAAAGACACCGCGACCTGGAAAGCGGTGGACTTAGTACGCAAGGCTGTGGCGAAGGTTGTCAAGGACGAACCACTGGAAAAATCCAAAATCGGCATTACCAAGCGGGCCTTGGTAATCGGCGGCGGTATTGCCGGGATTCAGGTCGCACTTGATATCGCTGATGCCGGCTACCCGGTAACCATTGTCGAAAAAGAACCGTCAATTGGCGGCAGGATGGCTCAGATTGATAAGACCTTCCCGACCATTGACTGTTCTGCTTGTATTTTGGGACCGAAAATGGTTGATGCGGCTCAACACCCCAATATTGAGATTGTCTCCTATGCTCAAGTAGAAAAGGTTGAGGGTTATGTAGGTAACTTTAGCGTTACCATCCGTAAAAAAGCCCGCTCTATCGATACGAAAAAGTGCACGGGCTGTGGCACTTGCCAGGAAAAATGCCCGACCAAAGTCGACTCTGAGTTCGATATGAAGTTGGGTAAACGGAAAGCGATCTATATTCCGTTCCCACAGGCAATCCCGCTTAAACCGACGATTGACCGGGAACATTGCCTTAAATTTAAGAACGGCAAGTGTGGCATTTGTTCGAAGGTCTGTCCGGTTGGCGCTGTTGACTATGAACAGCAAGACGAAATTGTTACCGAAAATTACGGTGCCATTGTCGTAGCTACCGGCTATCAGCAGTTCGACCATAGCGTTTATGGTGAATACGGCTACGGCAAGTACCCGGATGTGATCACCGGGTTGCATTTTGAACGCCTGATTAACGCCTCCGGTCCAACCCAGGGTAAAATTAAGCGGCCTTCGGACCACAAGGTTCCGCAGACTGTGGTATTTATCAAGTGTGTGGGTTCCCGCGATGAGGCCAAAGGCAAATCGTACTGTTCGCGGACTTGCTGCATGTATACTGCCAAACATGCGACATTAATGGCCGAGAAAGTTCCCGGTTCCAAGAGCTATGTCTTCTATATGGATGTACGGACGCCGGGCAAAGGCTATGAAGAATTCTATAAGCGGACCGTCGTTGATTACGGTGCCCAATACATCCGTGGTCGGGTATCGAAGGTTTACCAGAAGGGCGATAAACTCGTCGTTAGGGGCGAAGATTCCCTGATCGGCCGCCCGGTGGAAATCGAGGCGGATATGGTAGTTCTGGCTACGGCGATGGTAGCCCAGTCAGATGCCGGAGAGTTGGCCCGTATCTTGGGAATTTCTGTAGACAAGGACAACTTCTTTACAGAGGCCCATCCAAAATTGCGTCCGGTAGAAACGCATACTGCCGGCATTTTCCTGGCCGGAGCCTGTCAGGGACCAAAAGACATTCCTGATTCAGTGGCGCAAGCTGGGGCAGCTGCCTCCAAGACGCTCGGTTTGTTGTCCAAGAACGAGATGGAAGCGGAAGCATTTGTTTCGTCGGTCAACGAAGCCCGCTGTTCTGGCTGCCTGATCTGCAAGGGAATTTGCCCGTACAAGGCGATCGACGCCAAAACAATCACTGAGCGTGTC
>DATAMA010000171.1:0-6617 GCA_036260765.1 Desulfobacteria bacterium
AATTTTCAGGCAGAAGGTGTCCATGCGCTGGATATTGCCAAACGCCTGATGGATTTCGGCTATCATCCACCGACAATTTACTTTCCGTTAATTGTCGAAGAAGCAATGATGATTGAGCCAACTGAAACGGAAAGCAAAGAAACCCTTGACCAATTTGCCGCAAGTTTACGGACAATCGCCGCTGAGATCAAGGATAATCCTGAGTTGGTTAAAGGCGCTCCCCATACAACCGTAGTTACCAGGCCTGATGAGGCCTCAGCAGCTCGTAAGCCTGACGTGCGCTGGAAAAGCAATAATGAGGGTAAAGAATGATCAGTAATCAATAAATTTTATAAAGGGTCCCTTTGAGGAGGACTGGAACCGAAAGGAGTTTTGGATGGAGTTGTCTTCGGCAACCACAGAAATGCTAAGCCGGGCCTGGGCAGTTAGAATGCAGAACTTTCCACCGCAAATCGAGTTTGATTATCCGGCAGCGACCGAGGTTGTCAGCCTTACCGGCAAGCACTGTGCGCTAGATTGCGCTCACTGTGGTGGACATTATCTGCAGAACATGAAGAGCGTAGCTGAGCTTGGCTTAGCCTGTTCACGCAATGAACCTGAGCGGAATTGCTCCGATAAGTCTAAGCAAAATCGGGGCTGGCAACAAGAAGCAGGACGGGTCAAAAGCCGGCTGATTAGCGGCGGGTGTACTGTAGAGGGCAAAGTCCCGTTTATTCAACACCTTCCGTTGCTCGAAAAATGGAAACAGGGTACACGCCTGAATTTTCATGTGGGATTGCTAAATAAGGCAGAAGTGGAGAGATTAAAGGACCTGGCAACCGTCGTTTCTTTCGACTTTGTTTGTGATGACGCTACGATCCAGGAGGTATTTGGCACAGGGCAAAAGGGTGCCGATTATTTAAGGACCTATCGGCTTTTAAGGCAGCGGGTTAAAGTACTGCCGCATATCTGCATCGGGTTAAAAGGCGGGCAACTAGCCGGGGAGTATCGCGCGCTTGACCTGCTTGGGCAGGAGGGAGTCGACGGGTTGGTGTTTATCGTGTTTATCCCTACTCCCGGTACTCGCTATGCGGCGAAAAGCCCGCCCCCGTTCGAAGAAGTTGTCAAGCTTCTCGCTGAGGCAAGGATACGCTTTCCCGACAAGCCGATCTTTTTAGGCTGCATGCGCCCGAAAGGGCGCTATCGTCTGCTTTTGGACATGGCGGCGGTCCAGTGTGGCGTTAACAAAATTGTAATGCCTGCCGAAGGTGCCGTGAAGTTGGCCGGAACATTAGGACTTGAGGTAATCCGGGGAGAGGAGTGTTGTGCTCTGTGATTAAATGCTCTGCCGGTACCGCTAAGCTGCTGGGGTTAACCAAGATAAAAACAGATGCCCTGCCAACGACTGCTTACTTGATGACAGGGAAACGCTGCCGGAGTGACTGTTCGTTTTGCCCCCAAGCTCAAAACAGCAGTTCCCGGGCTGACTTGTTGGCGCGGGTAACCTGGCCGGAGTATGCAGTAGACCCGGTTATCGCCAGGGTCGCTGCGCTTTATGCTGCCAAGCGGTTGCAACGGGCCTGCTTTCAAGTAATCAGTTCGCCGGATGCCTTACAGGAGACAAAACAACTGCTGCACGCTTTACAGGCACTGTCCCCGGTGCCCGTGTGCATTTCCTGTGCCGTTGGGACGTTAGGGCAAGTGGCAGAACTTTTAGAGCAGGGGGCGGACCACGTGAGCATTGCGCTCGATGCAGCCTGTGAGCGGATATTCACCGAGCATAAGGGCGGTTCGTGGGATAAAAGATATACTTTGTTGACCGAGGCGGCGAAACGCTTCCCGGGGCGCATCGCTACCCACCTGATTGTAGGGCTTGGCGAGACGGAAGAGGAGATGTTAAAAACCGTTCAGCAAATGGCGGACCATAGGATTATCATTGCCCTATTTGCGTTTACCCCGGTAAAGGGAACCCGGCTTGAGGGGCGGCAGCCGCCAGAGCTAGGGCATTACCGCCGGGTCCAGGCAGCCAAGTTCCTGATCGTCCACGGGTTAGACCATGTTGAGCGAATGGCATTTGTCGGCGGAAGGCTGACTGCATTTGGAATTGAGCGGGCTCAATGGGTTGAAGCTCTTGCCACGGGGGAAGCATTTCGTACTTCGGGCTGCACGGGCTGCAACCGGCCTTACTATAATGAGCAGCCGGGCGGGTTGATGTTTAATTATCCGCGCGCGTTGACACGGGAGGAATGTGAGCGGGCCCTTAATGAGCTGCATCTAGGGAGTTAGCGTATATATCTTCCGGCGCTCAGAAATTTTGCCCGTTCCTTCTTTAAAACGCTTCGCGCAGGGAAAGAACAGGCAAAATAAAGTCGCGCACTCCAGATATATATGCTAACTTTGAAGAAAGTGAGGGTATGGGGTTGTGGAAGAGTGGCGGCTGATTGAGATGGGGTACTATTCCGGGGCGATGAATATGGCGGTGGATGAGGCGATCACGACGGTGATGAGCAGCGGGGAAGGGCCGCCAACATTGCGTTTTTATGGGTGGGCGCCGGCATGTCTATCGCTCGGGTATGCGCAGCGGTTTACGGAGGTGAACCCTGAGGCCTGCCGGAAACAGGGGATTGATGTTGTCAGGCGGCCTACCGGAGGACGGGCAATCCTGCATGACCGGGAAGTAACTTATAGTGTGATCGCACCCGAGGAGAACGCCCTTGTCAGCGGCACCATTTTGCAATCATATTTGAAAATAAGCCGGGGGCTGCTTTTCGGCCTGCAAAAACTGGGGATTCAGGCGGAGATAGTTGGGCACAAGGACCCAAACGGTTTGGGGACAGCGGCGTGTTTTGATTCGCCCTCTTTTTATGAACTGGTGATTGGCGGCAGAAAAGCAGTGGGGAGTGCTCAGACCCGGAAAAACGGGATATTATTACAACATGGTTCGATTATTCGCGAACTCGATGCGGACGTATTGTTTGAATTACTTGAATTTCCGCATGAAGCAGAAAGAGTGCGGCTGAAGCAAGCGTTTAGGCGCAAGGCCTGCGCATTACAGGAGGCTGCCGGGCGGGTATTCAGTGATCACGAGATTGTGGAAGCAGTTACGGCCGGATTTGCGGCGGCGTTTGGGGTTAAACTTGTTAACGGAGAGCTTACGCCTGAAGAGCAGGCGCTCGCTGAAAGGTTAGCGGAGAGTAAGTATGGTCGCGCTGAATGGAGCCAAAAACGCTGAAGGGAGCGAAAAACATGCGTCACTTTCAGGTAGCGTTCCTCGGGGGTGGACCGGGTGGCTACGTAGGTGCATTAAGAGCTGCCCAACTGGGTTTGTCTGTTGGACTGATAGAGGGCCGGGAAGTAGGGGGGACCTGTTTAAATCGGGGTTGTATCCCGACTAAGGCTCTGGTGAGAAGCGCAGAAGTTTGGCGTGAAGTGCAGCAGGCAGCGGAATTCGGGGTCGTGGTCGATCGGGCAACGCTTGACTTTGCCCGGGTTATCGCCCGAAAGGATAAGGTCGTTGCAGATTTATCCGGCGGTATTCGTCAATTATTAAAGAGAGCGAAGGTAACAGTGATCGAAGGTTTTGGGGAGTTTACAGAACCTGGCCAAATTCACATTTCAGCCCAGGATGGAAGAGAAACGATCAGCGCTGATTATATTGTGTTGGCCACCGGCTCCGTACCTGCCCGTATCCCCATACCCGGTGCAGAATTGCCCGGGGTGTTAACGAGCGATCAAATCCTTGCGGCAACCTCGCTCCCGGAAAGCCTGGCCGTAATCGGCGGCGGGGTAATTGGGATGGAGTTTGCGTCTGTTTATCAGGCATTTGGGGTTAAAGTTACGGTTGTTGAGCTTCTGCCAGCAGTCTTGCCAAATATTGATGATGAAATTTCCCGCCGTTTGTTGCCCTTGCTAAAACGAGCGGGTATGGACATTTACACGAAGACTGCCGTCAAGGAGATTCACAATGAAGCAGGGTCACTCGTCGTGGTAGTTGAAGATGAGAAAGGTGAAGTCAAACAGATCTCGGCTGAGCAGGTGCTGGTTTGCACCGGACGGCGGCCAAACCTACACGGAATTGACGCAGAAAAGCTCGGCCTAAAGACCGAGCACGGAGCAATTGTAGTTAATACCCAAATGCAGACGAATTTGCCAAACGTCTATGCCATTGGGGACGCGGTTGGCGGGATAATGCTGGCACATGTTGCCTCTGCCGAGGGAATTGTTGCCGCAGAAAACATTGCCGGTAAAGAGACAAAAATTAGTTACAAGGCAGTGCCGAATGTGATTTTCACGTATCCTGAAATTGCCACAGTTGGTATGAACGAACAGGAACTGAAGCTGGCGGGTAAAAAATATCGGACCAGCAAGTTCCCGTTTTCAGCTAACGGCAAGGCTTTAGCCGCAGGGGAAACGGCTGGTACCGTTAAACTTTTGGCTGATGAGAACGGAGTTATCATCGGAGCGAGCATCTTCGGAGCCCAGGCCGGTAGCTTGATTCACGAACTCGTTGTGGCAGTAGAGAAGGGCCTCACCGGGGAGGATTTGGCTAAAACGATCCATGCACACCCGACGTTGTCGGAGGCAATTATGGAAGCGGCGCACGGAGTCAGTGGGAAAGCCTTGCATTTGGCGTAGCGGTGGACGAAATTGACTAATCAATGATGTCAACCTCAATAAAGTACAACTTTGGCAATATATTCCGAATGTTACTAAATACGTAAATAGGTCGAAAAACGAAGGAAAATAGACTATTTTAGTGCTGAGCAAGGTACAAGACGGTACTTAGTCACACTTTCCACAGAGTTATACACAGGAATGGAAAAAAGTACACCGGACAAGGTCTTCTGTTACTGTTAGACTTTCCGCCCCAATTATTTTCCCCAATAGGCTTTGGCTGCTTGCTCAAGCTTTGTTAATCTGACGTAATAATCCGGAAACTCATTTAAGTGAGCCAGGGCAATCTTGCCGGTAATAATCGGGTCATCGTCCGTTACGTTAGTTTGCGGGCTTCGTCGTCCATGCTCTAATTCCACATTTAGGCCGGTTCTGAATTGCTCTACGTCGAAGGGGCTTCGATTCCAAGCAATACCGAGTTCTTCACCAATTCTTTGCGCTTCTTCTCTGGTGAATTCAGGCCGCGGCGTGAGCATGTAGTCCGTAAGGATGTTTGGTATGGCTGTCGCGCCGGACACGGAATGCCGATGTCGCTGATAAATGGTGGTATAACCCTGGTAATTATGTATATGCCCTCCAGGAATATCAACGGCAGGAGCGGTTAAAATTTGGTAGTAGTGTGAATGTCCGGCGTCCTTTGTTGTATAACCGGAAATCTCGTGAACGTGCCCGAGTAAATTCAGCGATTCACTGCTTACGCCATGAAACCGGTGTTGATGACTAAATTCGACGTGGGTTAAACCCTGAAAGTTGTGGGTGTGACGCGCAATCATATTTCCACCTCCTATTTAACTTATTCGGAGGCAGAAACCACTGCCATCATGGGACGAAGTACTAATGGATAAAAAACAAAACGGTATAAACCATGCCAATGACTATGCCGACAGAACTTTCCCATTTTACAATTTGCCATTTGCGGTTTTTTTTATCTCCCTTATAGAGCATTAATCCAAGAAAGCCAACAATTAAGGTCACTAAAGGGATACTTATACTTAATGAGCCCAACAAAGTATAGAACAAGCCGGCGAACCAGAAGAGCACTATGCTTAGTAGCATTGCGGCTAAGGCGAGTTTTGCGCTTAAATTGAAACTTGATGAATTATCTACAGGCATAATATTCCCCCTTTTAAGCTATCAACCATATTTTACCATAAAAAACATTTCAATTGCTGTACCTGGCAGTTAATTTTATGCAAGAGTAAAGCCGCGGCAATAACCGCGGCTTACGTTAACTTTGTTAATTATGCAGTTTTTCACTTAAGTGTTAATCCAGATATTCAGAGTAGATATAGCCGGTATGCTCGCCCACGGCGACCTTATACCAGCCTGTCATTTGTTTGGCGAGAACCTGGACTTTATCACCTTGATGCAAGACAGTAATCTTGGTAGCTTGGGGATTGGCCATTTCACGCAAATGCACTGTTTTCGCAGTAACCCGTTTGCACTCGTGGGGAGGCACTTTAGGCATCCGTGCGTTTAATTCAGTCATCATTTGGTCAAAGTCCAAATATCCTGAATTCAGGCCAAGTGCGCTGTACTTGGCACCGGGACAATCGGTCGTGAAGATTTGACTGTGCAAATAAATGTCCTTAATGGTAATTAGATGGTCTGGATCTTTGCTTAGCTTAAGCAAACAGGCAATTGTCCCTTCGACCATTTCTGCCGGTGGTGCCCATTTGGTATTGTCATTGGCCATGACGATACTGATCGAGGATTTATTCCACGAATTGTATCCGTACATGTAGGCACCTTTATTAGCCTGGGCGTGAGCGCCTATGTACGTTAAGGGTCTAAGCGGTACAATTTGTCCGGAGGCAATAATCCCGAAATCATACTCCGGGAACTGGTAATGATTGGGGTTAGCCCGAACGATTAATTCTTCTGCCGTTTTGGCTGCCCCAAGACCGTCACCCAAATGGTGAAGGACAACTTGTCTGGCATGGGTACGGTCATACCTTTCACTC
>DATAMA010000191.1:0-9840 GCA_036260765.1 Desulfobacteria bacterium
GTTTGACATAATCACTGATTTCCCGGTACGCAGCGCGGAGCGAACGAATATTTTCACTTAGGCGCGGCAATAACGTTTTACGAGAAGAAGTCATGCCGGACTCGGCATGACTTTGCGCCAATTTCAAGGCATGTTGGACAAGTTCTTCGCGATTTAAGACAACGTCTCTAAGCGGTTTTTCAGCAGTATTCCGACCTGACGCAATGCTCATAATAATCTCCATTAATAAAATAAATATCGTTAAAAATTATGTCCATTTCCGCCTGCTTCATGTATTAAGCACTTTACCCACTTGGTTTCTAGCCGAAACGGCAGACAGAAAAAAGGGCCGCGGAAAAAAATGCGGTCCTTTTTTCTGTCTTAAACTGTTGTCGCATATATTATATTAACTAGTTCTTTCTCAGCTAAATTGTCCTACGAAAATGATAACAATTGATAAGGTAAGTTAATAAACTGCTAATAAGCTGACACGACTAAGGAGGAAATTCGTTCATGGATTTGGACGAGCGAAAAAACTTGGTTCGGCGTGATACTTACGCCGTAATCATGGCGGGAGGAACGGGTACACGATTCTGGCCCAAGAGCAGGCTTAATCGTCCGAAACAAATGCTTAAATTTTTTGGTGGCGAAAGTCTGTTACGGGAGACAGCGTTACGGATTTTACCCTTATTGAAGTGGTCCCAAATCTTCGTGGTGACGAACCGTTCCTACGCCCCGCAAATCAGGGAAGAATTGCCGGAGCTCCCTGACAATAACATTATTCTTGAACCGGAGAATAGAGACACAGCCGCCTGTATTGGTTTGTCCGCGGTCAAAATCTCCTGTATTAATCCACGGGCTACCATGATCTGCATGCCGGCAGACCATTACATTAGCGAAAAGGAGGCATTTTGCCGAACTATCGAACAGGCAGTCCTTCTGGCGAAGCAACGCAAAAACCTGATTACCATCGGCATCCCGCCTACGAGCCCAAAGACAAATTTCGGCTATATCAAACGCGGCGAGCCCCTGGATTTGCCCGAATCAAGCTGCCAGGTATTTACCGTTGACCAATTTCTCGAAAAACCTTCCCGTCAAAGGGCGCTCAGTTTTCTGAAATCAGGTAATTATCTCTGGAACAGTGGAATCTTCATCTGGCAAACGACGACTATTCTTGAAGCGATCGAACGGTACATGCCAAAACTGTCTGCAGGACTAAAACGAGTGAAGAAGTACTACAACGGAGCTGAAGACAGTAAAATCATTTCTGACGAATATGCTCGGTTTACCTCAATGTCCGTGGATTACGGAATCTTGGAACGGGCAACTAACGTCCTGGTTCTTCCCGGGCACTTTCCCTGGGAAGACCTTGGTAGTTGGACGGCGCTGGAGAACATTTTGGTCCCAGATTCGTACGGAAATGTCGCCAGCGGCCATCACCTCGGGATGGATACGGCCGGTTGCATCATTGACACAGAGGAAAAACTCGTCGCAACTCTCGGCGTTCGGGATTTAATTATCATTAACACCAATGACACCGTATTAGTGTGTGCAAAGGACCGTGATCAAGACATCAAAATGCTCGTTGAGGGTCTGGGGGCGTCAGACTACTCCAAATACCGTTAAGGAGATAGAAGCGTGGTAAACGTAACCTGGATCAAGTCCATCATTCAGTCCTGGTACAACTTGTTTGTCACTGATGCGGAACAGGTACGGGATGCGTGGAAAGTTCAAACCTCTGCCGGGATAAAATGCTTTAAACAAGTAGATACGGCGGCTTCAAAGGTCATATTTGTCGCCGCCGCCGTAGATTACCTTATTAATAACGGATTTAATCAGACCGTTCCTTTCATTAAAACAAGATATGGAACTAATGTCGTCGAAGTCCCGGAAGGCGTATTTTACCTGACAGACTGGATCCCTGGACGCGAGGCGAGCATGAAAAACATCCTCGATATTCAACTGGCGGCTCAAGCGTTGGCAAGGCTGCATGAGTCCTCCGCCGGTTTTCATCCGCCGCAGAACTGTAAACCAAAAACACATTGGGGCGGGTTACAAGAAGACTGGCAAGAGCGGCGCGATCAGCTGGCTTGCTTTAAACTCGTTGCCGCAGAATCGGAACAAAATTCCTTTAGTAGGCTATATCTTGAGCACTGCGAAGCATACATCCGCCGCTGTGATGATGCTTTGGAGATTCTCGATGTTGCCAATTATGATGATTTAGTGGCAACGGCCAAACGTCAAGGCGGGCTATGCCATAGAGATTTTACCTATCATAACTTGATCGTTGATCAAGAGGGTACCCTTTACGTAATCGATTTTGACTACTGTGCCCATGACATTCGGGCCTATGACATTGGACGATTTGCCCGTAAGGTCGCCAAACATTGGGCCTGGCAATTGACGCCGGTAAAATTAATGCTTAGCGCCTATGACCTTACTGCCAAACTTAGTGCTGATGAAATTATTTTTATTTTGGCCTATCTTTATTTTCCTCAGCGGTTTTGGCGAATTGCCGAGCGCTACTACACAAATCAACCCGAATATTCGCCAACAGAATTATATAAACAACTCAGGCATGAAATTGAAGACCACTCACTCGAGGCTAACTTTTTATTGCAAATGACTCACGAAATCTCCACAGGCGTTTTGATAAGGGGGCGATCGTAATTGCCGGTCTGGCCCCTGAAGGAATTAGCGGAAAGCTATGGTTTCAGGCTTAAAGACTACGAACAGCGGGGTAAGATACTTTTCCTGGAAACTAACACCGGTTCTTTCGCGCTCAAACGCTCAAATCTGGATCCCGCGGAATTGGATCTTGAATATAGTGTTTTCTTGCACTTGTTGCGCGCCGGTTGTACTAGAATTGCCAGAATTATTCCGACCGCGACCGCCAGAGGGTTTGCTTACATAGACGGTCAAGCTTATTTGCTTAGTGCCTGGATTAACGGTACCCATCCAAATTTTACAGTCCCGGCGGAAGTCGATAAAGCTGCCAGCCACCTAGCACATTTTCATGCCCAGGCGCAAGGCTATACCGGCCCGGCTTATTGGCAAAAAAGAAAACTTTACGGTGTCTGGCCATATCGATTTTCCTACCGCTTAAACCATTTGTTATGGTATCGGCAATGTGTTACTGCCAGGGGAATCCACAGTGAGTTTGACCAAACTTTCATGGCACAAGTTGACCAGGCGATTGAGCAAGCACAACAGGCAATTACTAATTTACGGGTCCCCGGTTACTACGTCTTAGCCGAAAAAGCAAGAACATTAGGCACAATTTGCCATCATGATTATACTTATCACAACCTTCTTAATGATAAAGAGGATAAAATCTGGTTACTGGACTTTGACTATTGCCTCCTGGATATGCCGTTACATGACCTTGGCAACATGATTTTACATGTGTTAAAACTATCCAACTGGAGCCCTGAGAGCGCCAACCGCATATTATTAATGTATCACCGGGAGAGACCGTTGCAGCAGGCCGAATTAGACGCCCTATTCAGCTTTGTCCAGTTTCCGCAGGATTTTTGGCAAATCGCTTGGGCCTATTATGCTGAACTGGGTATGCACAAACCGGAAAATCTCTTAGTGCGCCTAAGACGACAAGTAGAGACTGCCGACGCCAGAAATCACTTTTTATCCCGGTTTGCTGAACTAATCAAACCACAAAAATTTTTACCCAGGAGGGAAAGCCTGTGAAGATAGGCATTGATGCCAGGGCGGCAATTTGGTACCGAGGAACGGGAATCGGAACCTATACATATCAGTTAATCAGGAACCTGGCAAAATACGACACTCAAAACAATTACCGGTTCTTTTGGCCTGGTGATGAATACAAAGATCTCGACCCGCGTACGGATACTGTGTTCAATAGCATTCTTAAACATAAGGATAAGTTTTGGGAAGAAATACATATTCCCGCGGTCTTGGCAGACGAGAATATCAATGTATACCACGTTCCCCAAAATGGAATCGGACTGCCAATAAAAAAAAGCTGTCCGTTCATTGTAACCGTTCACGATTTAATCCCCTACATTTATCCGGAAACTGTCGGACGCAATTACTTAAAGGTGTTTCTCCAGGAAATGCCCCGGATCATGGAAGAGGCCGACAGCGTGATTACAGTTTCGGAGTGTTCCAAGCGTGATATTCAAAAGATATTCAAGCTACCCGACAACCGGGTGGTGGTTACATATGAAGCGGCCGAAGACATCTATCGTCCCCTGGACAAACGCAAATGCCGCGAACTTATTGCCGCACACTATGGAATCAAAGATCCATTTGTCTTGTATATCGGAGGTTTTGGCCCCCGCAAAAACATCAGTGCTTTAATTAATGCCTTCTTTGAACTAAAAAATGATCTAAACCCGGAAACCAAACTGTTGATTGCCGGAAAACCCGGTCGCGACTTTGAAGACCTCACTCTGTTAATAGAAGCACTCGGCATGACTGATCGGATACTGTTCCCTGGCTTTGTCCCGGTTGAGGATCTGCCTCTCTTTTATAACGCTGCAGCCGTCTTCGTCTATCCCTCAATTTATGAAGGATTTGGGCTGCCGCCGCTTGAAGCCATGGCGTGCGGTACCCCGACAATTACATCCAATATCTCCTCAATCCCTGAAATTGTCGGCGACGGTGCCGTCTTAATTAACCCGTTCAATTCCTGGGAAATCGCCGAAAATATCTTCAAATTGCTTAGCGACGAGGATCTCTCCCTCCAATACACTGCCAGGGGACTGCGCCGGGCGAATCTCTATTCATGGGAAAAAACGGCGCGCCAGACCCTGAGTATCTATCAGGCATTTGCCTAGCGCACCATCTAATCGTCATGATCGACGGGGAAAAAATATTTGATCTTCCATCTCCCCTTTTCTAAAACGAACTGGGCATCGAGCCGTTCCTGCTTGCCTGTAGCGACAATTATTTCCGCACTATTGGCCAGCGTGACCTGTTTGATTATTTGAATGTCTTTACCAATGGGTATACTGGCGAGTTTATCCGGGTTCTCCTTATATTCACTCGTCGTCCCAGCACTAAAGTACGTTCCGGCTCGAGAATAATCGCCATGTTGAATTGCCGAAATAAACAAACGCAGTTCTTTTTCGGGTGATTCCCGCCCGAAAAAGGTTTTAGGATTTTCAGTCAGGGCGCTGAGGTTGTTACTGACCCCTTCCAGCGGGGTGTTATTCAATAAAGCACACCCGGTTAGGGCAAGCGACAAGGCACACAGGATTAATACTCCCAATAGCCTGCTCAAATCATTACCTCCTAAAAACATGATTTTAACGGGGAAAGACTATTCAAATACCGGGTACCCACAAAGGGTACCCGGTATTGATTAACCCGGAATATTAGTTGTTTGCAGGGAAGGCATGATTATGCCTTACACCAATATTATTGTTGCCAGGCCCCCAAGGCATCCCGTCAATTATCGGCAGGTTATACGTGTTGCCGTTTGAATCAGTCACAGTTCCCTGCGTAACCGTTCCTCGATTGTCATTATGACACTGTTGACAGGTCTGGGTTACGGTCGGTTGTGATAATTGGCCGGGATCTAGGCTCTCTTGATGGGAATCATGGCAGGTAATGCAAGACGCCTCATTATTGGTGAAATGGACGTTAGTGTTACCGGTTGGATAAAGTGAGCCGAATCGTCCGTTAGCATCCGCCATGGTATAAAATTGTCCCTGATGGGTATTCCCGTTATGGCAGAAGGCGCAGGACGCTGCATTGCCAGCACCATTCACATAGTTAGCAGCATTGCCACCAGCGGGCATGTAGTCATAGAATGATTTATTCCGGTCAAATTTCGTAAATGTTCCGTTACCGGTTTGTGTTCCTACTGTTTGAATTTTCAGCGGTTGTTTGCTCGGATTGACGATATTGTTCACACTTGGGGCTTTTACATGGTTGCCACCCTGCCCGTGGCAGGACTCACACTGCACGCCTAATTGGAAGGGAACCTTTTTCCCGGCTGCAGCAGCTGTTAACCAATCCGTCATCGCGCTGCTGTCATTAACAGTGTTGACGGTCCCGAGCTTTGGATTATAGTTGCCTGTAACATATTGCTCACGCCCTGGGCCAGTGGTATGGCAGCCGTTAACACCGCAGGTATAATCTTCAGGCTCGACACCTGGATCCAAAAAGGCCTTACCTGCTTTATAATTAGCTACAATATACCATTTGTCGGCAGCTGTTGCCGCGTTGAGATTACCTATCCCAACAGCATATTTATCTCCAGGCTGGACTGCGGCAAGCATTGCTGAACCTTTAATGATTACTTCTTGCGAGGCATCTTTCCCTGTCGACCAAATAGTAACCTTGGATACGTCAACGTCTTTCCAGACAGTTGGATCAACGACAACCTGCCCTTCGGCATTAAACAGTTTCGGGTATTTGGTAAGTTCGGTCATTGTTTGTTTGACGGCAGCGCCAAAACCGCTTAGATTTACGGCACTGTCGATCGTCGCATCGCTCAGGTTCTTGACGGCATCCCAGGTTTTCAGCGAAATTCCGGGATGGGAAATCATCGTATGCACTGTCGCATTATAATGCTCACTGATTCCGCTATGACACTGGGTACAGGAAGTTGCACCGACCCAACCTCCCCCCGGGCTGTCGCTTACTTTAACATTAGAAACCGGCGTAACATTGTCTATGTTCTGGTTAGTATTGGCGCTATACCCCTGACTGGCAGCACCTTTAGCATGGCAGGCTTCGCATGTCGCCATATTGGGGAGCCGTTTTAACGCTGAAGAACCGGCTATTTCCTTGAGTTTATCCGCTTCAAAGCCCTGAGGAAGCGTTCCGCCGTTTGCTACCTTAAGTGAGTCCTGCCAGTATTGGGCATTTGTGCCATGGGCAACGTGACAGGTTTCACACGTAGCATAATACTTGCCGTCGCGGGTTTCCATCTTCATATTAAGTTTAGCCAGTTTGTCTTTTTGGGCACTGTTACGGGTAAAATTAACTGCGTGGCGATAAGCATCGGTGTAGGTTCCGTTTAAATTAGAGGCCGGGTTGCGTACAGAAGACGTATCGTAATCCTTGTGGCAGGCTCCGCAGAAAGCATTCAAGCCGGATACCGGCACAACACTTTCATTGGTCGTCAGGTAATTAGCAATATTCATTTTAACTTGCAGCGCGGGATAGAAGTCAGCAGTCAGCGTACCGGTAGGAGCGTAGTTAACAAAGGTAACCTTAGTGTATCCGGCCACATTATTTATTTCATATTTTGCACTGTCAACGGTAGCACCACCATCTCTGATTACCACCGGATAACTATGACCGGTTAACCAGCGGTCATTGGTGCTGCTGATGTAATAGCCGCCTTCGTCTGCAAGCGCAATATTTGTCTTGTGGTTAGCCTTGGCAACACCATTGACATCAGGATTGAGCAAACGGGCATTACCACCTTGGCCGTGCGGTGAATGGCAGCTTTGGCAACCAAATTCCTTGTCCCAACTTGGGGCTGGCGTTCCGGCCGTGCCAGGCCCGCCCGGAGCTGCATAGATATTAATTGCTCCGTTGGCATAGTGGTTGGATGCAGATCCTGAACCGGAAGAATCACCAAACATACCACCGGCGCTGCTCACACCGGTAGTTCCAATTTTACCGTTTTGCACATCATAGGTAGTCGTTACCGTACCATCATGGCAAGCCATGCAGGTGTCATAGACCGAGCCCCATTGCAACAAGGCCTCGCCGGTCGCTGTATGGGTGGCGTGACAGCTGGCACAGGCATCGGTCGTAGCGGCATAGTTACTGTGTATCCGGTACTGGGCAGGATTTCCCTCATTAGGCAGGTAAATTTCATTCGGATAATTGGCAACGCCATCGTTGGAAAACACTTTGGGAGTCGCAAGGAAGTCGTTGCCTCCATTCCCGGCGCCGTTAAACTTGACATTTTGTGCGGCAAAAACCCAACTGGTAGCTGTAAGCACCAGCACAAGAGTCAAAACGGCAACAATACCAATCTTTCTAGACACCACTTTTCCTCCTTTGAACTTTCTCGTGGCGAGGTGAGGGTTACAGCCGTTCCCACTTTCTCCTTTCCCGGCCAGATTAACCTTAATCATAAGTGGATAAATAACGCTGCAGACAACGCCATTTAACCACATCACCACCTAAGTCATCGAAGAACGGGTTTCTGAATAGATAACACACTATAATTGATATGCACAGTTTGGCTGTCCATGCCGTAGATTAAGTAAACCTTACATCAGTATACTCTGTTGCATTCCCATTTCCTTCCATTTCATTGCTACACTTTCTGGGATGTTTTGACGGTTCCAATGCCCTCAGGCAGCTTTTCTTAGACTATGGTCTATACTTGTTTTTAAAATTAAAAAAACCGACGAAATTAGCCAATTAGCTAACTTCATCGGTTCTAATGATAATTATTTGATTCTAATACTTCGACTTGCCAAGTTGTCTCAAAAATAGATCATACCAATGACCATGCTTCATCGACCACAAACTGTGCTAACTGCGGGAGCTTCTCTTTGAGTTTAGGTGTAAGCTCCATGCCCCAATCCAATGAGGCCGGCTGAATACCAAAAATTGTTACCGTTTTTGGCAGTTTGCCGAAAATCTGCGCCATCTTCAGCACTTCAAGTAAGCCAACTTGATGAAACGAGACATTAAACTGCGGCGGAATTACGGAAATGTCATCGGGTTTAAATTTAAAAATTGCCCCCGGTTCTGCTCCCGCATTAATGCTATCAACAATAATTAAGTGGGCAAGATCCTCGAACAGATGAAGCATTTCCATTCCGGCCGTACCGCCTTCCAACAATTCTACGTTTTCCGGCAGTGAATACTTGGCCAGTTCCGACAGGAGGTGAACGCCTGCTCCCTCGTCAGAAAGCAGAACGTTACCTACACCCATGATCATGATTTTTTCCAATTGCTTGTCCATGTTGCTCCGTTCTTAACGCGTCACCGTAATTAGGCTATTTTCGTTCGCTAATTGCCCCGAACAACATATATTTTACCTGATCCATGGTCTCACTAAACACCAAATAGGCGTGTGTGATAATGATCGTGATAAACAGCCAGGTCAAAAACAAATGGAGACCGCGGGCAACGGCCAGACCGCCCATCATCGCCGCAAACGAATGGAAAGTTTCCGGTCGATATAGGACAAGCCCAGTAAGCGTTTGAATGAAAGCAAAGAAGAACAATGCTAAGTAAGCAGCTTTTTGCAACGGATTGTACTTACCGGTATCCGGATGCTTGCCGAGAAACAGGTAATACTTAACAATCGGCACGATATTGCGGATATCCTTCCCGTTTAACAGGAACTCCCGATAATCACGGTGTTTGCCAAATATCGCATAATAGATCCGGGCAATACCGTTGCAGATTAAAACATAGGCAAAGACAAAGTGCAAATTGCGGACCAGGTTAATGCTATTGCCCTGGTGTGGCGCAAGAATAATGAATCCCGTTACAATCAGAACGGCAAATTATCAAATGGTCGTACCGTCAACCTGGAACTTCTCGCCCCGCGATGACAAAGGGACGCGCGGGCCGGTTGAGGAAGCATTAATCGGTGTTCCTGTACCTGACGTGAAGAATCCGATCAACGTTGCCAGGGTTGTACGTTCGTTTGACCCGTGTATTTCTTGCGCAGTACACTTGATTGAGCCTAACTCCAACCAAATTCTCAAATTCCAAATTGGTTAGGGGGTGTAGTTACCTATGGTAAGGCCGGAAGACCACCCGCGGTATGCGCGGATTTCCCATTGGATTAACTTGGTATGTTTTGCCGTTCTGATTGTAACGGGATTCATTATTCTTGCGCCACACCAGGGCAATAGCATTAACCTGGTCCGCAATTTGCACTTTGTC
>DATAMA010000195.1:0-5410 GCA_036260765.1 Desulfobacteria bacterium
GAGTCGGCGGTAAGTATTTGGTCCAGGTCTGGATTATCCACAACGCGATGCCGGGACATGACTTTTTCAACTAAATCCGCGATCGCTAAAAACCCGATTTTATTTTGGAGAAACAAATTCACGGCAACCTCGTTCGCCGCATTGAGCACTCCCGGCATCGTCCCACCCCGTTTTCCAGCCGCTAAAGCCAGGGCCAGGGCCGGGACTGTTTCCAAATCAGGTTCTTCAAAGGATAAGGTCTTGCCGATTAAATTTAACCTTTCGAGCCGGTTGGCGCGGCGATCCGGATAGGTCAGGGCGTACTGAATCGGGATCCGCATATCCGGTTGGCCAAGATGGGCTAAAATTGAGCCGTCCTGGTACTCAACCATAGAATGGATAACACTCTGCGGATGGACCAGCACGCTCATTTGTTCCCAGCCAAAGCCAAACAACCAACGGGCTTCGATCACTTCCAGGCCTTTGTTCATTAACGTCGCGGAATCAACTGTGATCTTTGCTCCCATTTGCCAGTTTGGGTGGTGGAGAGCCATGTCTCGATTGACCGCCTGCAATTCCTTCCTCGTTTTGCCCCGGAACGGGCCGCCGGAGGCGGTGATGATCAGGCGTGAGACCGGGCTTTGCTGTTCCAGGCACTGAAAAATTGCGGAATGCTCGCTGTCCACCGGGACAATACGCACCCCGCAGCGCTTGGCCTCCGCCATGACCAGCGAACCGGCAGCAACCAGGGTCTCTTTATTCGCCAGGGCGATTGTTTTTCCCGCCCGGATCGCGGCCAAGGTGGGGATTAAACCAATTCTTCCCGATACTGCCGTGACCACAATGTCAACCCCAGGGTAGGTAGCTGCGGCAGTTAACCCCTCAAGCCCGCCGGCAATTTCGACCTTCAGGCCCGCGGTACCATCTTTCAATGCTGTTAAGTAATTTTCATCCATTAATGCGGCGACGGCAGGGCGGTATTTACGGATCTGTTCGGTCAATAATGCCGCATTGCTTCCCGCGGAAAGCGCTACTACTTCAAATTCACCGGGAAACATGTCCACGACTTCCAGTGTTTGCCTGCCGATTGAACCTGTTGATCCCAGGATAGCTAATTTTTTACTCATATTCTACTCCTATTGATGAGGCGGACCAAAAACACCGGCTTTAACCAGCGCCTGATATACAATCACCAGGGTAGGCCCAATGATCAATCCCCAGCCGCCCAGCAATTGCATACCCACATACATGGAAAACAAGGTTGGCAGCGGTTCAAGCCCAATATTTTTGGAAAGAATCTTTGGCTCCAGGATTTGCCGTACCGCGAGGATAATTGCGTATACGACCAGCAGTTTAATCCCAAAGGCCGCTTGACCACTCATAAATTGCCACAGAATCCAAGGCACAAACAAAATTCCTGTGCCAACAACGGGCAAAAGATCAAGCAGGCCCGTAACCACCCCGACCGTAACGGCGTACTCAAGGCCTAATACCGCCAGCCCAATGATGGTGAGCACCATAGTAATCCCGATCAACGTTGTCTGCGCTTTGATATAGCCAAACAGTGCCGCGCCTAAGTCGGTTGAAACTGCCTGAACTTTATTTTTCCAACTGCGCGGAAACAAAGATTGGAGAAAAGCCAAGACCCTCGGATAATCAGCGCTAATAAAGTAAGTACCGATTGTAGCAACCAGGATAACGGCAAATGTCGCCGGCAAGGCGGCCAAAACCCGTAACAATAAAATACTGGCAGCGGAGGCCCAGCCCCGCAGCGCGGAAAAAAGCCCCTGGGTACTGCTAAACAGGGCTTCTTTCACTTTTGGATTCAAATTTACGAAATGCTGTAGCACCTGTACTTTGTTGGATAAATAGGCAACGATTTGGTCATACGAAGGAAAAGAATTTGCCAGGACTACAAGTTCCGTCTGTAATCTATTGATCACCAGAACCATTAACAGGCCAAAAATGCCATATACCAGTAACAGAGCCAGCAGCGAAGCATAGCCACGTTTTATCTTTAAGAAAGTTATAATCCGCCTGACAGCCGGCTCAATCAGGAATGCCAGTAATAAGGCAATGATAAACGGGAACAGCGCCCCTGCCAGGCTTCTTAGTACGCTATTGAAAACCGGTAAGAACGTTTCAAAGAAAAAGGTGACTGTTTTAAGGGCCACCAGGATAGCAGTTATAATTACAAGACGATTGACATTAACCACCAAGGCGCTTTTTTTTTCATTCAGCGGTCCCATGCCAAACACCTCAACTTATTATCAACCCGATAAAAAGGTAATATACCGTCGGAACTGTAAAGAGGAAGCTGTCGAATCTGTCCAGGATTCCACCATGGCCAGGAATTATCTGTCCCGAGTCCTTGACCCCGGCAAAGCGTTTCAGCGCTGACTCAACCAGATCTCCCAACTGTCCGGTAATCCCTGCGACCAACCCGAATCCCGCCAGTACCATAGGGCTGAGAGTCTGATTCGGTACCCAATAACCTATTAGGGCCCCGATACCCGCGGCAGCTAATAACCCGCCAATTGAACCTTCAATCGTTTTATGAGGGCTGACACGTGGCGCCAGGCTGTGCCGGCCAAAAGCCCGGCCCGCAAAATAGGCCCCAGTATCGGTGGCCCAGGTAACGGCAAGCGTCAAGAAAGTTAGATAAAGGCCCTGCTCCAAAGAGCGTAGCAATACTAGATGGGCAAAAAGCACTGCCACATAGCTAACTGCCAGATAATTAAACGAGGTATCACCGATGCTTTGGTCCGGATATCGTATAACACTCGTCGCGAGACAAAATAATAGCCAAACCACGAACAAGAAAGGCAGATACCGCCCTTGTGCAAAATATGCACTCAAAATGACGATTAGACCGGCAACATAGCCGGAAATCCTCCCGGCATTGAATCCCAGCCCTTCGGCCATTTCAAAGAGTTCCCGTAACGCCAGTAAACAAAGGAGTGTTACCAGGAACAGAACCCAGGCTCCTCCCAGATAAACAAGGTACAACACAATTGGGCCCAAAATAACTGCGCTTAAGACGCGGGTCCGCAACATTTAATCACCGCCATTGTTTGAGTTTAGCCCCCCAAACCTGCGGTCACGCTGCTGGTAGGCCACTAATGCTTTAAATAGCTCTATCTTGTTAAAATCCGGCCACAATGTGTCAGTTACATACATCTCACTATAGGCTAACTGCCAAAGTAAGTAATTACTTACTCTCATTTCACCGGAAGTACGAATTAATAAATCAGGGTCGGGTAGACCGGCGGTATACAGAAACCGTCGAAATACTTCTTCATCGATATCTTCAATCCGCAACATTCCCTGGTTGACTAGCGTCGCAATCTTGCGGGTTGCCGTAAGGATCTCGACGCGCCCGCCATAGTTAAGGGCAAGATTAAGAATCAATCCAGTATTGTTGCCAGTCAGTTTTTTCGCATTCTCCAACTCAGTCTGCGCTGTT
This sequence comes from Desulfobacteria bacterium, assembly GCA_036260765.1. Lineage (GTDB taxonomy): Bacteria > Bacillota > Desulfitobacteriia > Desulfitobacteriales > JAJXUE01 > DATAMA01. The sequence goes on from DATAMA010000195.1 coordinate 3,446, forward strand.
TTCGGCAGTTCAGCAAGATTGCCGATCGCGCGAACCAGAACATTGTTTTTGTGTAGTTCCCGGATTTCTTTCTGTAGATATTCAACTAATAAATTCATTAAAATATCTACTTCTTCCGCTGGCCGTTTCCAATTTTCCGTCGAGAAGGCATAAACGGTCAATACCTTGATGCCTAAATTTGAACAGGAAGTGACCGTAGTTCGCAGGGTTTCAACCCCTGCCCGGTGCCCCAGACTGCGCGGCAGGCCCCGTTTTTTCGCCCAACGGCCATTGCCATCCATGATAATTGCAATATGCTTGGGAAGTTTTTCAGGAGCGAGAGAAGCAAGGAGTTCGCACTCGGAAGCTGCCTCAGACGGCTTTGTTCCAGTTAGTTTCGACCAAAGCACTTTTAATTCCACCAACGTGTACCCTCCAACAAAGTTGAACTGTGGATTAGGCAAAAACCCCCTATTCTAGGGGGTTTTCTCTACTTACCCGAATCAGCTCCTAAACATTCCCGAAACGCCGCGACCAGTTTCACTGTACCGTCAGGAGATATTTTTTGCCGGACAACCCTCTGTTCTCCAGTCAAACCCGATTCGGTCGCCCGGGGAGGTTTGGTTATCACAATTTCTACTGTAGAAATTCCCGCAGATTCAAGTACCCTCTTCGCCTCGTTTAATTCTAGTGCTAGACAATCAGGTTTATTCATGCTAAAACCCCAAGATTGGCCGATTAAACCTCGGTAATTTCTTGTTCCTTAACCTCGGCTACTCGATCAATTGTTTTTATGTACTTATCGGTGGACTTTTGAATATCTTCCTGACCGCGTTTTGCCTCATCTTCTGAAACGTCACGGCTTTTTTCCAGCTGTTTAATGTGGTCGTTAGCATCGCGCCGGATATTTCGGATCGCTACTCTGGCATCTTCAGCCTTTTTTTTGGCGACCTTGACCAGCTCGTTCCGTCTTTCCTGAGTGAGTTGCGGAATAGCAATTCGGATAACCTGACCGTCACTGGAAGGATTCAAACCCAAATCGGATTTCTGAATTGCTTTCTCGATATTCGGCAGAGTGGAACGATCCCACGGTTGAATCATCAGCATTCTCGGTTCAGGGGCCGAGACATTGGCCATTTGCGTAATTGGTGTAGGCACACCGTAGTAATCAACCATAACCTTTTCCAACAGAGCGGGATTAGCACGACCGGCGCGCAAACTTGCGTACTCTTTACGCAGCGCATCAATCGCCTTATTCATTCTGTCCTCAGCATCATGCATAATTTCAGAAATCATTGTGTTCCCTCCCAACATAGGTTCCAATTTTTTCACCTAACACTGCCCTTTTAATATTACCATATTCATTAAGATTGAACACAATAAGTGGAATTCGATTATCCATACACAACGAGGTGGCGGTCGAATCCATCACGCCCAGTCCTTTATTCAAAACTTCAATATATGTAAGGTCACTGAACTTTTTAGCATGATCATTTTTCATCGGGTCAGAGTCATACACTCCGTCTACCCGCTTGGCCATTAAAATTACCTCAGCCTCAATTTCGGCTGCCCGCAGTGCAGCAGTAGTATCGGTAGAAAAATAGGGGTTGCCCGTACCGGCCGCAAAGATAACCACTCGTCCCTTTTCCAGGTGACGAATTGCCCGGCGCCTGATGTACGGTTCAGCAACCTGGCGCATCTCAATCGCAGACAGCACCCGCGTATCTACTTCGTGTCCCTCAAGGGCATCCTGCAAGGCCAAAGAATTCATTACCGTCGCCAGCATCCCCATGTAATCCGCCGTTGCCCGATCCATGCCTTTTTTGCTGCCGGAAATTCCCCGCCAGATATTTCCTCCTCCGACGATGATCGCTACCTCTACCCCCATCTGAGCAATTTCCTTGACCTGGAGGGCAACGGCGGATTACATGGGGATGCTGGCGACGGTAATGAATTCTTTGGCCTTGCAGGATGCCCTTGAGGGAC
>DATAMA010000196.1:0-3012 GCA_036260765.1 Desulfobacteria bacterium
CTGGCTTATCTTTTATAAGACTAAGGCCGGTCTCCTGCTGAGGGCGGCGGGAGAGAAGCCCTCGGCGGTTGACGCTTTGGGGCATAATGTCTTTTTCATTCGGTATGCTGCCGTCATTATCGGCGGTATGCTTGCCGGCGCGGGCGGCGCCTACCTGTCGTTGTCCTTTTCACCTTCCTGGGTAGAAAACATGTCCGCAGGCCGTGGCTGGATTGCGGTCGCGTTAGTGATCTTCGCGGTCTGGAATCCGGGGCGCGCCCTGCTCGGCGCATGGTTGTTTGGTGTTATTTCCTCGATGGGGCTGCATCTTCAAGCCTTTGGCGTAACAATTCCGTCATATTTCTTGCAGATGTTGCCTTATGTGTTTACCCTGATCGTTTTGGTCATCACTACGCGGGAAACAAAACACAGGCGTTCGGGAACCCCCGCTGCGCTGGGAATTCCCTATTCCCGCGAAGAACGGTAGCTATCGAAGTGCTTATATCCGGACAACTGAAGAAGTGACAAAAAAGGAGCCAACTTAGATAAATAAAGTTGGCTCCTTGATTGTGTGCATTGTGTAACGACCTAAGCAGGTACAGAACGATTTGGTCCTGTACTCCTTTTGTTTGGAGGTATAACGGGTGCGAACTTACCAAGAAATCAAGACTTTGCTTGAGGCCGGGTTAAAAATAATTGACTGTGACCTGAAGCTGGAAAATGTCAATCTGGTCAATGTCTACTCGGCGCAGATATATCCTACTAATATTTATATTAAAGGGAAACGGATTGTTTCGATTGATCCCAAGGCTCAATTAAAGGCGAAAAAGGTGCTGGATTGCGGGGGAAGGTACGCCGTACCCGGGCTTATTGACGGGCATATGCACTTTGAAACAACCCTGCTCTCGCCGGAGGCCTTGGCGGATGTTCTAGTTCCTTGCGGTACGACAACAATTATGGCTGATCTAATGGAGATTGCCAATGTGGCAGGTATTAACGGTGTTAAAGCGCTCGTCAATTCGATTGCCGAGCTGCCTTACCGGACCTTCATTCAGGTTTCTTCCAGAGTACCAACCGCACCTGGTTTAGAGACAACCGGCGGTGTTCTTGGCCTTGCTGAAGTGGAAGAAATTCTAAATTGGCCGGAGAGTATCAGCCTGGGCGAGTTAGATCCATCCAAGGTTCTTTTTATCAAGGAAGAATATCTAAAGAAGATTGCTGCCGCCTTACAGCGCCGCAAGATCGTCAATGGCCATGCTATCGGCCGTGTCGGTCAGGAACTTAACGTTTATGCGAGCGCGGGAATGTCTGATGACCATGAGTGTGTTACCTATGAACAACTTTTGGAGAGAGTGCAATTGGGCATGACGGTAATGTTGCGGGAAGGCAGCACAGAACGTAATGTCGAGCAGCTAATTACAGGGGTCCTTAACCATGGCCTAAGCCTTGAACATTTAATTTTCTGTACCGATGACAAGCACGTGAGTGATATTCGGGAAGAAGGCCATATTAACTATAATGTTAACAAGGCGATTGCCCTAGGGGTGCCGCCAATTCAAGCTATTCAAATGGCAACTTTGAATACCGCCAGGCATTTCCGGTTAGAAGATGAGATTGGGAGTATTTCCCCAGGCAGATTGGCTGATATTTTACTCGTCAAAAACTTGTCGGACATTACCCCTATTAAGGTCATATATGAGGGTAAAGTTGTGGCTGAAAACGGCGAACTCGTGGTTGCAAGCCAACAGGCTGATTACCCTGAATGGATCAAGCAGACAATTAAGCTTAAGGAGCCAATCACTACCCGTTCGTTTGTCCTACCGGCAGTAAGTCAAGGGCCAATGACTCGGGTTAACGTAATTCGGATTTATCCAGACCAAATTATTAACGAGTGGGATCGGGAAGCACTGGCTGTCTTAGACGGACAAATCATCAACAACCCGGAAAAGGATATCTTTAAACTTGCAATTGTCGAACGTTATGGGAAGACCGGCGGAATTGGGATCGGTTTTGTTAAGGGATTCCAGTTGAATGACGGGGCCCTGGCGACTTCGATGTCGCACGACCATCATAATATCGTCTGCGTTGGAACTAATGATGCAGATATGGCATGTGCCGTAAACATGATTGATGAGTTGCAGGGTGGTATGGTCGTGGTTAAGCAAGGACAAGCAGTCGCCAAAATGGAATTGCCTATCGGCGGGCTGATGAGTGAGAAACCGGCTGGGATCGTGCTAAAGGAACTTGAACAGGTTAATGCTGCGGCCCGTCAGTTGGGCTGTCATCTCCCGTCACCTTTTATGACGCTTTGCTTTATTTCCCTACCGACTGTTCCCAAACTTGGGCTGACAGACTTAGGGCTAGTCGATGTGCTTAATCACAAGTTAATCAAAACGGAAATCTAGTTTGTTTAAGCCACAATGTGAAGGGGTGTAGTCAGGATGCGAATCCTGTTTAAGAACGCAACCATCGTAACCATGAATGCCCAGCGTGACATATTTCTAGGGGACTTGCTGGTTGAAAACTCAAGTATCAGCGCTATTGGCAAAAACATTAAGCAGCCGGCAGACAGGGTTATTGATGTGGGTGGCAATCTCTTGATTCCCGGCCTGATTCAAACCCATATTCACCTGTGCCAAACTCTGTTCCGCGGTCAGGCGGATGATCTGGAACTCCTGGACTGGCTCAAATTGAAGGTGTGGCCGCTGGAAGGTGCGCATGACCCAGAGTCCCTCTATGATTCTGCCCTGTTGGGTATTGGCGAACTGTTCCTGGGCGGCACCACAACCATTGTAGATATGGAAACGGTCCACCATACCGAGCATGCATTTAGAGCCATCCTTGAGAGCGGCTTGCGGGCTGTCTCCGGAAAATGTATGATGGACGACCCTTCCGGCGGTGTGCCCCAATCACTGCAGGAGACAACGACCGACTCCCTGCAGGAAAGCGTTGACTTGTATGAAAAATACGATGGTGCCGGAAACGGACGGCTGGAAGTGGCTTTTACACCCCGGTTTGCCGTTTCCTGTACGG
>DATAMA010000205.1:0-5626 GCA_036260765.1 Desulfobacteria bacterium
ACCAGAGCCTGAGGCCAAGGTCTCCGTATTTGACCATGGCTATTTGTATGGCGATGGAATTTTTGAAGGGATTCGTGCCTATTATGGCCGGGTGTTCAAACTCGACGAACACCTAAATAGGCTGTATGACTCGGCGAAGACGATTAACCTGAACATTGGAATTTCTAAAGCGGAGATGCAGGAGATTGTCCTTGAGACCCTGCGCCGTAACGAATTTACGGATGCCTATATCCGGTTAGTGGTCTCTCGGGGTAAGGGCGACCTTGGTTTAAATCCGGATAACTGCCCGAAAGCCCAAATTGTGTGTATCTGCGATAAACTCGCGTTGTTCCCCAAAACCCTATATGAAAATGGGTTGGAAGTAAGAACGGTTGCTATCCGGCGAAACAATGTCGATTCCCTGAACCCAAGGGTTAAATCACTAAACTACTTAAACAACATCATGGCCCGCATTGAGGCAAACCTTTCCGGCGCCGGTGAAGCGGTTATGTTAAGCCAGGAAGGTTATGTTTGCGAAGGAACAGGCGATAACATCTTTATCGTTAAGCAAGGGGTTCTCATGACTCCACCTGTTTATGTCGGCGTACTCGAAGGCATTACCCGTAATACCGTACTGGAAATCGGGCGGGAATTAGGCTATACCACGAAGGAAGAGCTGTTCACCAGGCATGATTTGTATAATGCTGAGGAAGTTTTCCTGACTGGGACGGCGGCAGAAATGATTCCGGTTTCCAAAGTTGACGGCCGGGTGATCGGCAGTGGTAAACCGGGTGAGGTGTTTAACCGGGTGCTCCCGGCATTTAGGGAATTGACAAAAGTTAACGGCCCAAAAATTTATTAGGGTCTCCGAGGAGGAGAATATGAAAAGTAATGCATTAACTGAAGGAGTCGAAAAAGCGGCACCCCGTTCCTTGCTCTATGCGCTTGGGCTTACCCCTGAAGAAATGAAAATGCCCTTTGTTGGCGTCGTCAATTCTTTTAATGAGTTGGTACCAGGACATATGCATTTGCGTCAGATTACGGATGCAGTTAAGGCTGGGGTCAGGATCGGCGGCGGGACGCCTTTTGAGTTTCCAGCGATTGCTGTATGCGATGGTTTGGCCATGGGACACGAGGGAATGCACTTTTCCCTCGCTTCGCGTGAACTAATTGCCGATTCTGTAGAAGTAATGGCCAGGGCACATCAGTTGGATGCCCTGGTGTTGATTCCTAATTGCGACAAAATTGTACCAGGCATGCTCATGGCTGCGGCTCGCTTAAATATTCCCTGCGTCGTCGTCAGCGGCGGTCCGATGCTCGCCGGTAAATTTGCGGGAGAACGGGTCAGCCTCAGCACGGTGTTTGAAGCGGTAGGCCAGGCCAAAGCCGGCAAGCTGGGAGAGGCAGAACTTGAGGATCTCGTCGGTTCAGCCTGTCCGACCTGCGGCTCATGTTCAGGCATGTTTACCGCGAACTCGATGAACTGCCTCACGGAAACAATCGGGCTCGGATTACCTGGTAACGGAACAATCCCGGCGGTCTACTCGAAACGGCTGGCTTTAGCTAAAAAAGCGGGCATGACTGTGATGGAACTGTACCGTAAGGGGATAACCCCGGATAAGATTTTGACAGAGAGATCCTTCCGTAATGCGGTAGCAGTGGATATGGCTTTAGGCTGCTCGACCAATACCGTGTTGCACCTGCCGGCGATTGCGCATGAAGCGGGCCTTAAGTGGGACTTAAAGATGGTTAACGAAGTTAGCGAAAACACACCGCAACTGTGCAAACTCAGTCCTGCCGGCTCTAACCATATTGAAGATTTGTATTTTGCCGGGGGGATTCAGGCAGTGATGCGGGAATTGCTGGATCACAACCTGATTGACGGTGATGTATTGACCGCCTCTGGTGTGACTTTGCGGGAACAGGTTGCTTCTGCTAAAGTCACTGATCGGGGGGTGATCCGTTCCGTAGAGAATCCGTACAACACGCAAGGCGGACTTAGAGTCCTCTACGGCAACCTCGCGCCGAATGGGGCAGTGGTTAAACAAGGTGCCGTAGCCCCGGAAATGATGACCCACAAGGGACCGGCCCGGGTGTTTAACGCGGAAACCGAGGCAATGGACGCAATCCTGGCCGGGAAAATCAACCATGGTGATGTGGTAGTGATTCGCTACGAAGGACCGAAAGGCGGCCCCGGTATGCGGGAAATGCTCGGTCCAACGGCTGCACTTGCCGGAATGGGTATGGATAAGAGTGTGGCATTGATTACCGATGGACGTTTTTCCGGCGCGACCCGTGGACCGGCGCTTGGCCACGTTTCTCCCGAAGCAGCGGAAGGCGGGCCAATTGGCTTAATTCAAGAGGGGGATGAGATCATCATCGACATACCCCAAGGCAAGTTAGAAATCGGGGTTTCTCCGGAAACGCTGGCAAAGAGAAAGCAATCCTGGCAACCCCTGCCGCCAAAAGTTAAGGATGGCTATTTAGCCCGTTACGCTAGGCTGGTAACATCAGCCAGTGAGGGAGCGATCCTTAAGTAGACAGGTTTATCCTAGCATTGGGGCAATTCCGGGCGTGGCATTAGAAAGACAAGATGCCGGAGTTGTGAAAGACTAGAAGATTTTAGGGGTGAGGGGATCATGGAATACACCGGAGCAGACATTTTAATTAAAAGCCTGGAGTTAGAAGGAGTCGACACCATTTTTGGCTACCCCGGGGGTCAGGTTATTCCGATTTATGATGTGCTGCCGAAGTACAAAGTCAAGCACATTCTGGTTAGACACGAACAGGGCGCTGCACATGCAGCTGACGGATACGCCCGTTCAACCGGAAAGGTCGGCGTTTGTCTCGCAACATCAGGGCCTGGCGCGACCAATCTGGTAACCGGCATTGCCACTGCTTATATGGATTCAATCCCAATGGTGGCAATTACGGGACAGGTGCCAAACAGCCTGCTCGGATATGATTCCTTCCAGGAAGCCGATATTACCGGCATTACCTTGCCGATAACCAAACACTCTTATTTGGTTAAAAAGGTTGAAGATTTACCGCGTGTTATTAAGGAAGCATTTTATATTGCCCGTTCTGGACGTCCGGGACCGGTACTGATCGATATCCCGAAAGATGTGCAGGTAGCCAAGACAGAGTTTATTCCCGTGGAGAAGGTTGAGCTCCGTAGTTATAAAGTATTTTCCAAAGGTAACGGCGGAAAAATCAATGAGGCTGCGGCAGCACTTGCCAGTGCCAAGAAGCCGGTGATAATCGTCGGCGGTGGGGTAATCAACTCTGGGGCTTCTGCTGAAGTGATTAAACTTTTGGACAAAACGCATATTCCCATTTGTGCTACTTTGATGGGCTTGGGTGCGGTACCGACCGACCGGCCGGAGTGGCTCGGCATGGTCGGCATGCATGGCACTGTGGCTGCGAACTATGCGATTACTGGCTGCGATGTGCTCTTGGCGATAGGAATTCGCTTTGACGATAGAATTACCGGCGGCCAACCAAGTAAGTTCGCGCCGGACGCTACCGTGATTCATATTGATGTGGATCCGGCGGAAATCGGCAAAGTCAGGGAAACCCAAATTCCAATCGTTGGCGACGCTAAGCTAGTCCTAACCGAACTGCTCAAACAGGTTAACGCGCCGCAAATCGATGACTGGTGTGAGCAAGTGTCAATTTGGCGGAAGGATTACCCGTTGCGTTATGAGAATGACGGGCAGTTGAAACCGCAGTATGTAATTGAACAGTTGTTTGAGGTTGCCGGTGAGGAAGCAATTATTACGACCGAGGTCGGTCAACACCAAATGTGGACTGCCCAATTCTATCCGTTCCGGAAAGCCAGGAAAATTCTCAGTTCAGGCGGCCTGGGAACGATGGGATACGGCTTGCCGGCTGCTGTCGGTGCCCAAGTCGGTAATCCCGGTGCGCTGGTCATCGACATTGCCGGGGACGGTAGTATTCAAATGAATATTCAGGAATTGTCTACGATCGTTCAATATAACCTGCCGGTTAAAGTAATAATTCTTAACAACGGTTACCTCGGAATGGTACGCCAGTGGCAAGAACTATTCTTTAATAAAAACTATAGTCAAACCCCGCTGATGGCGAATCCCGATTTTGTCAAATTGGCCGAAGCCTACGGAATTAAGGGGTATCGGGTAACGGAGACAGCCAAGGTAAGAGAGACCCTGACGGAGGCACTCGCATATCCGGGCCCGGTCGTGATGGACTTTACCGTTGCGGCGGAAGAAAATGTATTCCCGTTTGTGCCCGCTGGCAAACCCATCAATGAAATGCTGGGGAGGTAGGAAAGATGCTGCACACACTTTCTGTTTTAGTCGATAATCACCCCGGCGTATTAACCCGGGTTTCCGGTTTGTTCAGCCGCAGGGGTTACAACATCGAGAGTCTGACGGTATGCGAGACTGAAAATCCCGAGATTTCCCGTATGACCATCATGGTCAAAGGGGATGATTATGTTATTGAGCAGGTTACTAAACAGCTGCATAAGCTGGTTGTTGTGCACAAGATCAATGACATTACCGAAGAAGCCTCGGTGGAAAGAGAACTCGCGCTGATTAAGGTTAAGGTAAGGCAGGAAAACCGGGTAGAAATCCTACAAACCTCTGATGTTTTCCGGGCCAGGGTTGTAGACATGGGCCGGAATAGCTTGACGATTGAGGCAACCGGCGACAGGGAGAAAATTGACGCTCTGGTGAAGACCCTTCGTCCTTATGGGATTGTTGAGCTGGCCAGGACCGGAGTAGTCGCCATTGTCCGGGCGATGGGAAACTAATTTAGACTTTGCTTTTATCGAGCTTGGTACGCGTAAACGCGACTAAATAAAATATTATGAGGAGATGCAGTTCTAATGGTAAAAGCCTATTATGATGCAGACGCTAATCTTGATTTATTGAAAGGTAAAACCGTAGCTGTTATGGGTTACGGCAGCCAGGGTCATGCCCAAGCGCAAAACCTCGCTGACAGTGGGATCAAAGTTGTTGTCGGTTTAAGAAAGAGCAGCAAAAGCTGGGCTAAGGCTGAGGAGGCCGGTTTAAAGGTAACTACTGTAGCTGAAGCTGCCAAGCAGGCTGACTTGATTCAGATTCTTCTTCCGGATGAATATCAAGGCAAAGTATATAAGGAAGAAATTGCTCCGGCTCTGACTGCCGGCAAAGCCCTGGTATTCTCGCACGGCTTTAACATTCACTTTGGGCAAATTGTTCCTCCTGCTGATGTTGATGTATTTATGGTTGCGCCTAAGGGCCCAGGCCATATGGTACGCCGGGTATATACCGAAGGTGGCGGTGTACCGGCTTTAATTGCGATTGAGCAGGATGCTACCGGCAAAGCTAAAGATTTAGCTTTGGCCTACGCTAAAGGCATTGGCGCAACGCGTGCCGGAGTAATTGAAACTACCTTTCAGGAAGAAACTGAAACAGACCTGTTTGGCGAACAAGCTGTACTTTGCGGCGGCGTTTCTGAGTTGATCAAGGCTGGCTTCGATACCTTGGTTGCAGCCGGTTATCAACCGCAAATTGCTTATTTTGAATGTCTGCATGAACTGAAACTGATCGTCGACCTGATTCATGAAGGCGGGATCAGCAATATGCGCTACTCCGTCAGTGATACCGCGGAATACGGTGAT
>DATAMA010000208.1:0-8401 GCA_036260765.1 Desulfobacteria bacterium
ACCTTAGAGGTTTATCTCGCTGGTGGGGCAGTGATTAGATTCCTGAATTATTTGCAGTTAATTACCTGGCTGTTTGTCGTCGTCAGCGCGTTCTTGATGCTTACAGCTATTCACATGGTGATCAGGCGGGCCACCGCGACGATCAATGACACGAATGAGACCATGGCCAGCCTGAATGAACGTTTGGCAGAAAGCAACGCCTATTTGAATCAAACCGGCGTCGGTACGGTTAATGCCTTTTTGTCAGCACTTGATGCCAAAGACCGGTACACCGCGCAACACTCCGTTAATGTGGCTACATATGTTGAGAAGATTGCCCGTAAGCTGGGTTTGACGCCGCAAGACCTCGAATTAGTACGCGAAGCCGCACTGCTGCATGATATCGGTAAAATTGGTGTGCCGGAGAACGTGCTGAACAAACCGGGCAAACTTAATTCGGACGAATATGAAATGATCAAACGCCATAGCGAGATCGGGGCGGAGATTATTCATTCGATTTACTTCCTCGAAGAGGTCGCTGAGATTATCCGCTATCATCATGAACGTGTTGATGGCAGCGGTTATCCGAAAGGCATGGTTGGCGAAGAGATTCCCCTCACCGCCAGGATCCTGGCGGTAGCCGATGTGTATGATGCGCTGACGACAGACAGGCCTTACCGTAAGGCAATGTCTCCGCAACAGGCCAAGGCGATTTTAGTAGCTGAAGCAGGCAAAAACTTTGACCCTGCTGTAGTTAAGGCACTTTGTGCGGTAATTGCAGAAGAAGTTGCTGCCTAGTGCCCCGGACTGAGCCGGCTGCCTTGAATCGGGTTTAGCGGTTATGGTATTCTGTAGAGGAAATCTTAACTAGCATGGGGTTAGCCGAATGCGCCAGACCAGGAAATTAGACCATATTCGCGGGGCTCTTTCGTTGCCGGACGGGCCGCTTACGACAGGCTTTGCTGATATCAGCCTGATTCATAATGCCTTACCGGAAACTGATTTAGCAGAAATAGATACCGGTAGGTCAGTTTTTGGCTGTCAACTGGAAATACCGGTTTTGGTTAATGCAATTACAGGCGGTAATCCACAAGTGACGGAAATCAACCGGGCCTTAGCGCGGGCAGCGAAGGCCGCAGGGTTCGGAGTTGCGGTTGGATCGCAAACCGGGGCGTTACTCGAACCGGAATTAGCAGCTACCTTTGAAGTGGTCCGGTCGGAAAACCCGACCGGTTTAGTCATTGCAAACGTTGGGGCCAGCATTAAACCGGAACAAGCCCTGCAGGCAATCGAGATGGTGCAGGCTAATGCTCTCCAGGTTCATCTGAATGTCGCGCAGGAACTGGCGATGCCGGAAGGCGACCGCAATTTCCGCGGCATGGCAGAAAATATCCGCCAACTTGTAAAGCTAAGTCCGGTCCCGGTTATCGTTAAGGAAGTCGGGTTTGGGCTTTCGAAAGAAGTTGCCGTCAGGCTGTGTGACCTTGGGGTTCAGTGGGTCGATATCGGCGGCGCGGGCGGCACAAACTTTGTGGCTATTGAACATTTGCGGGGCGGGAAATCCACGGTGCCTGAAGACTGGGGAATACCGACGGCGGTAAGCCTGCTGGAGGTATTAGCGGGTTGCCCGCAACTTAGTGTCATCGCTTCCGGCGGTATTCGCTCTGCTCCCGATGCGGTCAAGGCGTTGGTTATCGGCGCTGATTTGGTGGGTATTGCCGGCCTTTGGCTGCGCACGTTACTTAGTGAATCCTATGGTGAATTGGAAGAACGCCTGACCAAGTTGAAACAGGAGATTAGGACCATTATGTTGTTGCTGGGTACGAAGAGGATTGCGGAGCTGCGCTATCAACCGCTGGTAATCTCGGGAAAGACGCGAGAATGGGTAAATGAGAGAGGAGTGGACAGTACAAAATGGGCGAAAAGGGACTAATCATCAAAAAAAACGCCGGTTCGCCTGATTTTTTGTTACTCATAATCACTCTTCTGCTGATCTCAATTGGTATAGTTATGGTTTTTAGTGCCAGTGTCGGCTATCTGGTTGGCTTTGAGGGTACAACGGATGTGTTTCGCTATTTTAAGCCCCAATTATTGTGGGCGACCCTCGGCCTGGTGTGCATGTCGTTTTTTCTGCGTTGCAACCTTAGCCTGCTGAGACGGTACGCCCTGACTATTTTAATTATCGGTTTGGCGGCCTTGGTTCTGGTTTATGTTCCATCGCTGGGCGGTATTTCACAGCGTGGTTCCGCCCGCTGGCTTAAGCTGGGATTTATGACGATCCAGCCTTCTGAATCAATCAAACTCGCGTTGGCCATTTTCTTAGCGGCGAAATTAGCCCAAAAAGGGGCAAAGGGCTTTGATGGCCTGGGCGCCTGCTTTATCGCGATTGCGGCCTGCGCGGCACTGGTCATTTCCCAGCCGGATTTGGGGACAACTGCGGTCATCGCCGTGACCGCGCTGTGCGTGCTGTTTGTTGCCGGGATTGATTTTCGCTACTTTGGCGCGATCATCGGCACGGGCCTGGCCGGGGCGTATGTTGTGGTCACCAAAACGTCATACATGGCTGAGCGGATTCAGGTGTGGCGGGATCCCTGGGCGTTCATCTCCGGAAAAGGGTATCAGACAGTTAATGCCTTGCTCGCCTTAGGGTCTGGCGGAATTTTTGGCGTCGGCCTGGGCCGGGGAATGCAAAAATTTGGCCGGGTGCCGGAAAACCATACGGACATGATTTTTTCGATTATTGGCGAAGAGCTGGGCTTAATTGGCTCAGCAATCGTTATTTTGTTGTTTGTCCTATTTATTTGGCGTGGGTTATCGATTGCCGCAAGGACAAAAGATCCGTTTAGACGTTATCTGGCGGTAGGAATTACCTGTATGATCGGGTTTCAGGCTTTCCTGAATCTTGGCGTGGTCATCGATTTACTGCCTGTAACCGGGGTCACCCTGCCGTTTATCAGTTACGGAGGGAGTTCTTTGCTGTTAAATATGGCGGCAGTCGGCATCTTACTAAACATTTCGCGCTTTGCTGAACGCGAAGAATCAATCTTTAATCGGCTGGGGAAAAGTACGCGACGGGTTACCGCCAAGCCGATTTGATCCTGATTCGATTTGCATAAACAATGGCATAGTTAACTGGCTCACGAAACGCCGGACCGATAAAATGGTTCCGGCGTTTTCATTCTGTAATAATCCGTTCCGGGAGTGGAAAAATAGATTAAGGTCTTTTTTCAATGAGGAGGGTGAGCATGGACTTCCCGTTTGGCTCCCTGGCGATGTTAATTGCCTTAATCATGATTGCCGCGCGGATTGTTGCGTTAAAGCCTTATTTTGCCAAACTATTGTCGTTTGGCTTGGTGGGCGTTCTTCTCGGGGGATTTTTAACGATTCCCGTGCCGGCGCCACAAGGAATTCAGGTACTGCTAAATATCGGTCACACATTGATCCCGGGATTGATCTCGTTAATGTTTTGGCTGGAGGCAACTTTTGAGGAACGGTATCGGATCAGCCTGGGAACGCTGAGCGTAAGTCTGATTTGTTACGCCTTAACAGCTTTGCTGGATTTGGAGCCGGGTTTGCTTAGTAACCCACTGCTTTTTACCGTACCGGTTATAGCTACCACGGCAATGCTAATCGGCAAGAACCCGTTATCCGGGGCATTTGCCGTGGTTAATGGCTGCCTGACCGTAATGCTGATCCGGTATCTGGAAGTAATCCTTCTGCTTAAGCCTGCCGGATTCATGGAAATACCCGGCGGTCTATTGTGGGAGACGATGAGCTTGGCAACGGTGGGTGCGGTGGCAGCGATAGCGGTCTTTAACCAAGTGGAGTCTTACTTGGCCCGGCAACAGGCGGATGCCGCCACCCATGCCGGTGTGCCGGTGTTGGAAGATTGCTTGTTAACAGTCGAGAACCAGGGCGATGAGTCCGGACAGGAACAGACAGAATTTGTTCCGCCGGAAACCTCTTGACATGGGAGTGGAGTTATTGACGGTTATAAACGCACGTGGGAGCAGGCTATGAAGATTATTTATAACTGTTACGGTGGTTCACATTCATCTGTTACTTCAGCAGCGATTCATTTGGGTCTGGTAGGTGACCGGGTTCCCTGTGCCCGGGATTTATGCCGACTGCCTAATTACGATGCGCAGGTCAGAAAAGATCACGGCACCTTGCGGTTGATGGGAACGGATGAGTTTCAGAATCAAGTGTACGTAGTCGGACGGCGCAGTATGGGTAAACCGGTATCACGGGCCATGGCCGGATTGGCAGAGATCTTCGGCATCCCGAAACAGGACTTTATGCTGGTTGACCCGATGCCGTTTGTGAACCTGGCGATGATGATCGGCGGGTACACGTCACGCCGCTTAGGCCTCATTCCGTTGGGAAGGCCAATTGTGTGTTGGGGAACACGCCTGGCTTTTCCCCGCTTACGGAAGCTGGTTGCCGGGGTGAAAAAAAAGTTGCAGCAACAGCAGCCACTGGGAGCTGCTACGCCCGGGAACACTGCGGTTCAGGTGAAAAATAAACGGATCGTGGTCTACTGCGATTATACCGGAAGACAGCAAGCGGCAGCGGCGGCTTCGATGCATCTGGGCAGGGACATCATCGGGCGAATTGGGCGAAACCCGAAAGCGGGAAACCTCAATTTTTGCGGTACAGATGTCCATGACGTCGAGGTATATACACTGGGTGTAATCTATGAAAATGAGCTGATTCCCAAGGTGATGCGGGAGTTTGCCAAGCTCTACGGGATACCCGCGGATAACCTGACCATCGTCGATCTGATTCCGCTCGGTAAGACCGTATTTGCAATTGGGGCCCTGTTTGAACGGGTAGCGCTGTTAAGACACGTCGGCGAGAAGTGGACTAAGTTGATGGTGCGCAATAAAATCGGCGGCTTAAAAAGCGCTGTGGCTCTGATCAACCGAAAAATGTCGTCCTGGTGATGAGGCGGCCGGAAGTGGCTCCTTACTTGACTATGCCCACTGATTATAAGATAATTGAGGAGAAATCCCTGGGTGGGGAGGAAATTTTATGAGCCAGACCCAAGGCCTAGAAGTAGCTTCTGTAAGACCGGGCAGCCTGGGTGAAGAACTGGAAATTGAACGTGGAGACAAAATTACGAAAATAAACGGCCAGGACGTTTGCGACTTGGTCGACTTTCATTTTCTAAGCAGTGATGATTATCTGGAAATAGACCTGTTGAAAGAAAACGGTGAAACTTGGCAGCTGGAGGTAGAAAAGGAGCCTCGGGAAGACTTCGGCTTGGAGTTTACCGCTGTATCTGTCGAAGGCACAAAACATTGTCGGAATAAGTGCATGTTTTGTTTTGTCGACCAGATGCCGAAAAACTTACGTGCTTCGTTATATGAAAAAGACGATGACTACCGATTATCGCTTACCCAAGGCAGTTTTGTCACTTTGACCAATCTCTCTGACGCGGAATTCGCCCGGATTGTCAGGCTGCACCTAAGTCCGCTGTACATCTCCGTACAGGCTACCGACCCGGAGGTGCGTCAGAAGCTCTTGAGAAATCCCAGGGCGGGAAAGATAATGGAGCAATTACGCGCTCTGGCAGACGCCGGGATTGTCATGCATACGCAGATTGTGCTGGTTCCCGGGATCAACGATGGGGAAGTGCTCGACCGGTCAATTGGCGATCTCAGCGGATTGTGGCCGCAGGTTCAGTCCGTTGCGGTAGTCCCGGTCGGGCTTACGGCTTATCGGGACAAGCTTGACCGGCTTGAACGGTTTGATCCTGAAACAGCACAGCTGATTATCAGCAATGGCGCCCGCTGGCAGGAGAAGTTTCGCCGTGATTTTGGCGTAACCTTTGTCTATTTTTCCGACGAGTTTTACGTTGAAGCAGGGGTCGATTTTCCAGCGGCGGAGAATTATGATGATTTCGCCCAATTAGAAAATGGGGTAGGCTTAAGCCGCCTGTTTTTAGATGGGGTCGACAGCTGGCTTGATGCCGTTCCGGCTGAGATCAAGCCGCGCTCAATCCATGTAGTCACCGGGGTATCGGCCGGAAAAACGATTACTGAGCTCGTACAGAAAGTTACCGGTGTGGTAAAGGGTTTACAGGTTAGTGTCCATGCCCTTGCCAACACCTTTTTTGGCGCTAGCGTAACAGTCGCCGGACTGCTGACCGGGGCCGACCTATTAGCCGGATTACCTGATGTGCAAGGGCAACAGCTGTTAATTCCCAGGGTCATGCTGAGAGCCGGGGAAGACGTATTTCTTGACGGTATGACCTTGGCGGAAGCAGCCGGCAGGCTGGGAGCAAAGATTAGCGTAGTGGAGCTGGACGGGAAGGACTTTCTGGAAAAGTTGACCGGCCAGACGCTTAAAGATTGACTGAACATAGTCAGTAGCAGCAACAGATGGTTCTGTAGCACTGACAGATTGGGGTGAACCAGGTGAGCAAACCGATTGTGGCGATTGTCGGCCGGCCGAATGTAGGCAAATCGACCTTGTTTAACCGCATTACCGGCGGGATGGTGGCGATTGTTGAAGACAAACCGGGCGTAACGCGCGACAGGCTGTACCGGGATGCCGAGTGGCGGGGACGCAAATTTACCGTAGTGGATACGGGCGGCATCGAATTCAATGTGATCAATGATTCAATCCCGGCCCAGATGAAGAAACAGGCGGAACTGGCTATGGAAGAGGCCGATGTCATTGTCTTTGTTGTCGATGGCAAAGTGGGAATTACCCCGGATGATACCAGCGTGGCCCAGACCTTGCGCCGCAGCAGCGCTCCGGTTGTATTGGCGGTAAACAAGGTCGAGAATTTCGACGATGTTGCCGGGCAGACCTATGAGTTCTACAACCTGGGGCTTGGTGAACCGTTCGCGGTATCTGCGTCACACGGGCTAAATACCGGGGACTTGTTAGATCAAATTATTGAACGCTTCCCGACCGGGGATGAAGCAGATGAAGACCCCGATATCATTAAAATTGCGGTGATCGGCCGGCCCAACGTAGGCAAGTCGTCGCTCGTGAACGCAATGCTTGGCCAGGAACGGGTTATTGTCAGTAATGTGCCGGGTACAACCCGCGATGCGATTGATACGCCCTTTGAACGGGAAGGGAAAAACTATATCCTGATCGATACTGCCGGGATGCGGCGCAGGGGTAAAATTGACGAACCGACAGAACGCTACAGTGTAATCCGTTCGCTGCGCGCGGTAGATCGTTCAGATGTGGTGTTAATGTTAATTGACGCTACCGAAGGCGTCACGGAGCAGGATAAGAAAATTGCCGGTTACGCGCATGAAGCCGGCAAAGGGATTATCATTATCGCCAATAAGTGGGACTTAATCGAAAAAAACGAGAAGACCATGAATAAATTCGACAAGGAAATCCGCGAAGAGTTAAGCTATATGCACTATGCCCCGGTGCTGTTTATTTCGGCGAAAACCAGGCAGCGTGTCCCGAAAGTCCTGGAATTAGTTGACTTTGTCGCTGAACAAAATGCGATGCGGATTGCTACATCTACCTTAAATAACTTAGTGAGGGAATGGGTAAGTTTGACCCCGCCGCCCACCGATAAAGGACGGCGGTTAAAGATCCTGTTTGCGACCCAGGTAGGGGTTAAACCGCCGACGTTTGTGTTTTTTGTCAATGATCCTGAATTAATGCATTTTTCCTATCGCCGACATTTGGAAAACCAACTGCGGAAGAACCTGGGTTTTGAGGGCAGCCCAATCCGCATGGTTGTGCGTCAGAAAAACGAGGAGGAATAGCGTTGAAGCTGGTAATCGCTTTAGTAGTAAGCTATCTGTTAGGGGCTATTCCCTTTGCCTATCTGGCCGGTAAATATCAGGGAATCGATATCAGACAGCATGGCAGCGGCAATATGGGTACGACCAACGCCTTCCGAGTTTTGGGTAGGGGTATGGGCACACTGGTGTTTGTCGGTGATTTTGTCAAAGGGTTATTAGCGGCCCAAGTGGGGTTAAGCACCGGGGGATATACGTGGGGTCCATGGCTGGCGATCCTGACCGGGATGCTCGCCTTGCTCGGCCACAGCTATAATCCGTTTTTTGGTTTCCGTCCGACCGGCAAGGGTGTCGCCAGCGGAGCGGGTGTAATTATGCGCCTGATGCCTTTGCCGACCATTTTGACCTTACTGGTCTTCAGCGCAGTCTTGTTACTGAGCCGGTATGTTTCTTTAGCTTCGGTAATTGCTGCCGGCTTTGCCGTAGTTTCGGCAATTTTACTGCAAAACGAAAAGGCCTATGCCCTATTTACCCTGTGTGGTGCAGCGCTTGTCATCTATCGCCACCGGGATAATCTTAAACGGCTGAGAGCCGGGACAGAACCGAAAATCGGCGAAAAAAAATAACAGCCCATTTTGGGGAGGGGTATCCGGAGTGGAAAAGGTAGCAGTAATTGGCGCCGGCAGTTGGGGAAC
>DATAMA010000211.1:0-3669 GCA_036260765.1 Desulfobacteria bacterium
GCGGGTCACTCTCCTGGCTGGCAAAGATCTGAGCCTGTTCGGCCTGACTGTCCGGGAACTCCCAGGTTTCGATCCGGTTAACCGCAATACCGCCGACTATCACTGAGCCGGTTTCACCAAACACATTCAGGGTTTCTTCAATATTCTTCGGATAAATGGTCGATGCCGCTTCGATCATACCGATTGCGCCGCTTTTAAATTTGATCACCACAGCGCCGACATCTTCCATCTCAATTTTACGCAAGTTTGTCGCTGTATAGCCGAAGACAGATTCAACCGGCCCAAACATCCACTGCAAGAGGTCAATATTATGAATGGACTGGTTCATCAGAACCCCGCCATCCTGCAGTTTTGTCCCGCGCCACGGCGCCTGGGCGTAATAATTGTCATCCCGGTTCCAGCGTACGGTAGCCTGGCCATGCGTCAGTTTGCCAAACCGTCCTGCTTCGAGCGCATCCCGCAGCAGCCTGATCGATTTGTTAAACCGATTCTGGTGAATCACACCAAGCTTAACCCCGGCTTTCTTACATGCTGCGATCAAAGCATCCGCTGTTTGCAGAGTCATGGCCATCGGTTTTTCTACCAGCACGTTCTTCCCGGCCTGCGCCGCCGCAATGCCGATTGGTGCATGCAGGTCGCTCGGGGTAGCGACAGTCACTACGTCAATATCAGCCAGTTTAAGCATTTCTGTGTAGTCAGTATACTGCTTTGCCCCGTATTTTGCCGCGAAGGCCTGAGCTCGTTCTGGGATTATATCGCATACCGCTACCAATTCAGCTTGTTCTAGGCTCATAATCGCTTCGGCGTGTTTTCTGGCAATCCTACCGCAGCCGATGATGGCAAAGCGCATTTTATCAGCCATTCGTACCATTTCCTTCTTTTTCATCAAATCTTAACGATTTTGTTCCGGTTCTTCTCAACATTTTTCGTTGCATTCCGGGTATCGACGACCAAGTTGGCCTTCTCCACTACTCGGTCATAGTCGATTGCACTATGGTCCGTCAGGATCAACACACAGTCCGCAGCTTCGACCGCCGCATCGGTGAGTTCAACGCTGTCCATATGCACTGTGCAGCCGCCGTGTGGTTCGATCGCCGGGATGTATGGGTCGTGATAAGTGAGTTGGGCCCCATGTTGACGGATCATTTCCATAATCTTCAGCGCCGGGGATTCACGCAGGTCATCGATATCTTTCTTGTATGCTACACCAAGCACCAATACCTTGGCATCTTTCAAGCTCTTGTTCACTGCGTTTAAGGCGTTAATTATCTTATTGACTACATAGTAGGATACTTCCACATTGATCTCACCGGCTAATTCAATGAACCGGGTATGGAAGTCATACTCTCTGGCTTTCCAGGTCAAGTAGAAGGGGTCAATCGGGATGCAGTGGCCGCCAACGCCTGGTCCGGGATAAAAGGTTTGAATGCCAAACGGCTTAGTTCCGGCTGCTTCAACAACTTCCCAAATATCAAGGTTCATTTTGTCGCACAAGAGCATCAACTCATTAACGAGGGCAATGTTAACCGCCCGATAAGTGTTTTCAAACACTTTGGTCAGTTCAGCTGCGCCCGGTGAGGAAACCGGAACGACGTTGATGATTGTCTGTGAGTACAGGGAATAGGCAATTTCCAGGCAGACCGGGGTTACGCCGCCCACAACTTTCGAAGTATTCTTCGTGGAAAACCGCTTATTGCCGGGGTCAACCCGTTCCGGCGAGAAGGCCAGGAAGAAATCTTTACCTACCTTAAGGCCGCTTTTCTCCAATAGCGGCAGGATAATCTCTTCCGTGGTACCCGGGTAGGTAGTACTTTCCAGGGTGATAAGTTGTCCGGGCCGTAAGTACTTGGCGATTTGGTCGGCTGATGCCTGAATATAGGAGATATCCGGGTCACGGGTAATCGTCAGCGGTGTTGGTACACAGATGATTACTACATCACACTCGGCCAACTTGGCAAAGTCAGTCGTTGCTTTAAGCAGACCCTTCTGGACAAGTGCCTTTAATTCTTCGTCCTTTACATCACCAATATAATTGTCACCGGCATTAACGCGGGCAACCTTTTCTTCGTTGATGTCAAAACCGATAACGGTAAAGTTCATTTTGCCTTTTTCAACCGCCAAAGGCAGCCCTACATAGCCTAAACCGATGACGCCAACGACAGCATCATGTTTTTCAATCTTGCTTTTCAGTTTAAATGCAACTGAGTCAGCCTCTGTAATTACCTTTTGAACTTTAATCATGGTTCTCCCCCTTGTAATTAATTGATTGCAGCGACTTTTTTAGCGCTAGTACGAAAAGTAGGGATCAGTTCCTGAATTAAGGAGATTATTTCCTGTTGCGATAACAGCGAGGCGCTTTCCCTGATTGTTACAATTGCCTCTTCCAGTTTAGCGCGGTCAATCTCACTTGGTTTCGCAACGAAGATTCGTTTGTGCTTGGTGGCAGATGTTCCTTCTTCCGCCGTGAGCAGCTCTTCATACAATTTTTCGCCTGGGCGCATCCCAGTGAACTTGATTTTTATATCCCGTCCGGGTTCAAGTCCGGACAAGCGGATTAAATCATAGGCCAGGTCCACAATTTTTACCGGCTGCCCCATATCCAAAATGAATATTTCTCCGCCGTTGGCCATTGATCCGGCCTGGATCACTAATTGGGAAGCTTCCGGGATAGTCATAAAGTAGCGTACCATTTCAGGATGGGTAACCGTTACCGGCCCACCTTTGGCAATCTGCCGTTTGAATGTAGGAATTACGCTGCCGCGGCTCCCGAGGACATTGCCGAAGCGTACGGCAACGAACTTGGTTTGGGACACTTTGTCCATACTCTGGATGACCATCTCAGCGATTCTCTTCGAAGCGCCCATGACGCTTGTCGGGTTAACCGCTTTATCAGTAGAAATCAGCACAAATGTTTTTACTTTGGCAGCCGCAGCCGCTTCCGCCAGATTCTTTGTGCCCATTACATTATTTTTCAAGGCCTCTTCCGGATTCCGTTCCATCAGCGGTACATGCTTATGGGCAGCGGCGTGAAATACGACCTTTGGCTTATGCGTCCGAAAGACGCGTTCCACTTTTACCTTATCTTTAATATCGACAATTTCCGTGGAAATTTTCAATTCCGGATATGTTTCCAGCAATTCCTGTTCAATATCAAAGACGCTGTTTTCACCATGTCCGAGTAAGACCAACTGGCCAGGCTCAAATCGGGCGACCTGGCGGCAGAGTTCGGAGCCAATCGAGCCGCCGGCTCCGGTCACAAGAATTGTCTGGCCGCGGACATAACCGCCGATGTTCTCCAGGTCAACTACCACCGGTTCACGGCCCAGCAGGTCTTCCACCTGTACGTCGCGGATGGGGTTGATTGTAACATTACCGCTTAAAATATCATATACACCGGGCATGATCCGAATCGGAATGGCCGACTTCTCACAGTTTTTGACTATTTCCCGGATTACGTCGCCGGATGCCGATGGCATCGCGATTACCACTTGGTCGATATTATGATTTCTTACTACCCGTGCCAGGTCTTTCCTGGTGCCAAATACCGGCAGCCCAAATAACTGCAGTTGTTGTTTATCCTGGTCATCATCGATAAAACCGACCGGTGTACCATCCCGGTAATTGCGGTTCTTGAGCTCCCTGACGGCGAGCGCTCCGGCATCACCGGCT
>DATAMA010000213.1:0-3618 GCA_036260765.1 Desulfobacteria bacterium
GGCCGGTCGGATACTCAAAAAGTTTATCAGTGAGTTGCCGCATCACTATCCCCTGCTAAAGGAAAGAGGGGGATTAATTGAACCCTTCACTGAGATCGAACACAATGTTAGCCGTTGTATCGGTGAAGATGCCCAGGTACTTGACCAGGCTTCAGCTAACCTAGCGACGATACGAAGGCAAATTAAGGGCTTGCAGGTTAGGATTAAAGAACGGCTGGAACAAATGGTACGCGGCTCAGAGTATCAGAAGTTTCTGCAGGATCCGATTATCACCCTGCGGGATGATCGTTATGTGATACCGGTTAAACAAGAGTACCGTTCACAGATCCCGGGTATTGTGCACGATCAGTCTGCGAGCGGGGCAACCTTGTTTGTCGAACCGATTGCCGTGGTTCAGATGGATAATGAACTGCGTCAGATGACCACGCAGGAACAGCAGGAAGTGGAGCGAATTCTGGCGGAGTTAACCAGAAATATTGAGAATAAACTTGCGCCAATTGAAGGTACCATGGAGACCTTGGGGTATATCGATTTCGTTTTTGCTAAGGGAAAATTAAGTGTTTCAATGGATGCGGGCGAACCGAAGTTAAATGATAGGGGCTATCTTACGATAGTTAAAGGGCGCCACCCTTTAATTCAGGAGCGGCCGGTACCGGTCAGCATTAATGTTGGCCAAGATTTTGACACTTTGGTCATTACGGGGCCAAATACCGGGGGGAAAACAGTAACCTTAAAAATTGTCGGGCTATTTTGCCTGATGGCGCAAGCAGGTCTGCACCTACCAGCGGAGCATGGTACGGAGATCGGTGTTTTTACTCAAATCTTTGCGGATATTGGTGATGAGCAAAGCATTGAGCAATCGTTGAGTACTTTCTCCTCCCACATGAAAAATATTGTGCAAATATTGGATTGCGCAGACTCTAATACCCTGGCTCTGCTTGACGAAGTCGGGGCCGGTACCGACCCGACCGAGGGAGCCGCGTTAGCAATGGCTATCCTGAAATACTTGCAAAGCAGGGGAGTTAAAACAATCGCTACGACCCACTATAGCGAATTGAAGACGTTCGCATATAACAACAGTCGGGTCGAGAATGCCAGTGTCGAGTTTGATGTGGCCACGTTGCGACCAACGTACCGGTTGCTGATTGGCTTGCCGGGACGTAGCAATGCTTTTGAAATTGCGGGAAGGTTAGGGCTCAAAGACGAAGTCGTGGCAGAAGCGCGCAGCTTACTGAGTGAACAGGAAGTCAAAGTAGCCGACCTGTTGCAAAATTTGGAGGAAACACAGCGGGCTACGCAGAGTGACCGTGAAGAGGCGGCACACTTGCGTAATCAAATTGAAGAGATTAAACGGTCTTTGGAGCAAGAAAGACATCGGCTGGCCGAAGAGGGACATGAGATTATGGCCAAAGCGGCCAACCAAGCAGCGGAGTTGGTCAGTAAGGCAAAACGTGAAGCAGAACAGATTATTTCGGATTTAAAAGCGGCTTCGACAGAAGAGAGAGCCCGTTTCCACAGCCTCAATGAGGCTCGTGAAAAGCTCAAAAAGCTCCAAAAACAGACCGATGATTTGGCTGAGCACAATCAACCGTTACCGGGTCCAGGACAACAGCTAAAGAAAGTAAAAGTAGGTCAATTGGTTGAAATTCCGAAATTTCGGCAAAAAGGCTATGTTCTGGCTGCGCCAAACGCAAGTGGAGAAGTATTTGTGCAGATTGGCATTATGAAAATGTTCATCAAGCTAACTGAGTTGCGTAGTACAAATGAACCGCAGCGGCAAACGTATGCAACGGGTAGTGGTCGTATCGCCAGGAATAAAGCGGAGTTAGTGCAAAGAGAATTGGATTTAAGGGGGATGACCGTCGATGAGGCGTTATATGAGGTAGATAAATATCTCGATGACGCTGTGCTTAGCGGCATGAACCAGGTACACATTATCCACGGTAAGGGCACCGGGGCGCTGCGAACGGCAATTAAAGAACATTTAACGGGACATCCGCATGTAAAGAGTTTTCGCCTTGGTGAGCATGGGGAAGGCGGAACAGGGATATCAGTGGTGGAATTGAAGTAAATAACCAGACGTAAAAATAACCAGACGTAAAAAAAACCCTGTACTTCGTGTACAGGGTTTTTTTTATGCGAATAGTTTGGTTAATCGCGCCAGTTATCGCGTTTTCGGGGAGCCGGTGGAATTAGGTGAAGTGGTGTTTGGAGGCTGTGTCGCCGGTACATTTGGCTGGGTCGGTGAGGCAGGTGAGGCCGGCGAAGAAGATGCAGGGGATGACGGTTTCTTCGGTTTTGTCTGTCCTGGTGGTTGCTTAGAAGATTGTCCGCCTAAACCCATGTCACATACCTTCCAGGGAGCCCGATACTGGGCCTCGTCCCAGGGCCACGAAGCATATACGCCTTGCCGGTCAACGTTTAAGAAAGTTTTCGTAACTGTGCTGACAGTATTAGGACCAGGTAACAGTCCGGTAGCGGCGCAAACGGTCTTTTGATACCAAACATTACTGACACCTGTCGGTAGAGCCCCGACAATTGCCCAGTCACTCTTGATAAATCGACTTGGGGTTAAATGTGACGGGGTTTTTCCTGACTTGGAATCAAAGGTTATCTTAGTTACACCATCCGGTTGGTCAAACGAGGTTACTACCGGAAGATTTTGGTGCGCGATGGTCATGATCTGCTTCCAAAGTCTTGCCGGGGGTCCGCCGCCGAAAACGTCAACCAGGTTCCGGGAAGTTGTAGATTGGTCAAAACCCATCCATACGCCGCCGACATAGTCAGGTGTATAACCCATGAACCAGGCATCACGCATCCCGACGTTCTGTTTATTGTCTTCCAGGGAAGTCGTACCGGTTTTGCCGGCAACTGCCCAATTGCCCATTTGTGCTGCGATACCGGTACCGCCAGGATCAGATACAACTGACCGTAACATGTCATTAATCGAAAAAGCGACTTGGGGGGAAACCGCACGTTTCTTGGATACGTTGGTGTTGTCGACGATCACGGTGCCCTTGTCGTCGATCACTTTTAATACAGAATGTGCTGTAGCCATCATTCCATTATTGGGAAAAGCGCTGTAGGCCTGAACCATATCAACGACTGGTATTTCCGCGGTGCCAAGGGCAAGGGTAAGGTTTTTGGATTTTTGCTTAAGCGGTAAATCAAAATTATTTTTGCCAAAGTTCCAGGCATAGTCGATGCCTTCATCATTTAGAAGTTTAATCGCGTACACGTTCACTGAATGGATCAGCGCTTCACGCATCGTGATTAACCCTCGCCAACCGCGCTCTGCAGTATCGTCGTCGGTTGGTTTCCAGGGTTGGCCGTTGTTTGAATAGGTAACCGGCATATCGTCAAAGACTGTCCCGGTAAAGTAACCACCTTTGGCCAAGGCGGGAGACATGACTACCAGCGGTTTAATTGTGGAACCGGGTTGACGTTCCGCTTGCCAAGCGCGGTTAAAACTTTGGGAAGAGCTATAATTCCGTCCCCCGACCATCGTAACGATTGCCCCTGTTTTTGGGTCTTCTACGACCATGGCCCCTTCAACCTCTGCGCCATCCTTGTCGGCAGGAAAGTTATTCGAGTCTGCAAAGGCTGCCTCAGCCGCAG
>DATAMA010000222.1:0-7264 GCA_036260765.1 Desulfobacteria bacterium
TGAGGCGGCCCATCATTTAGACTGGCTCTGGATGAGTCAATTGAGGATGACGACCATTAATGGCGGCAGCTACGTTAAAATTTATCTGCCGTTAAAATCCGGTGACAAAACCGTTGCGGTAATGACAGTTTCCGTCGGATCTATTGGTTAAAGATCCGCGTCTTCTAACTTTGTCCTTCATACTAAATATTTAAGGCTGTTGACCTTCAGGTCAACAGCCTTTTCATTTGTTTAGGCTTTAATGGTGATATCGCAATCTTTACGCGAACAGTTCCGGCCAGCGCCGATCAACCGATTTGACAATGTCTTCCCGCGGTGTTAATTCCGCCGGGTACCATGGTTTCATCCGAGCGTCGATGACAATCGGCGCGGTATAACGGATTTTGTTATGCACAACCTCTGTTTGCGCAAAAATATCGTTGGCCGGATCAAAGCGGGTAAATACGGTCCACAAAAAGGATGTCTGGTCCTTAATCTGATCAGCGTCATCCGTAATGATCACCAGGGGCCACTCAGACAGCTGTGTCTGCTGTTCTTTAACCAATTGGCCGGCCAACTCCGGAGCAGACTCAAAGGAAGGACCGGATACGACCAAACAGCCGCCGCAATACGGTTTGATTTTCTCGATCCGTTTGAGCGGTCCACCCGTATATTCTCTGGGCAGTTTCCTGACCGGCTCGCCCAACCCCATCATAATCGCCTTACTGCCATGATTGAAGGTTCGCCCGGTGTAATCCAGGGTATCCATGGCGGTATCGTTAATGATCCACAGGTCCTTGGCCGGATCAAACCGCGCCAGAATCGTCTCAAAGAAGTTGGTAAAATCCTGTAAATCGCAGGCTACATCACTCAACAGCAAAAATTTGGTTAGGGTAAGCTGCCCTTCACCCATAATCCGAAAAGCATGTGCCAAAGCCTCGCGTTGATAACTTTCACGCACAATCGCCCCCGTCAGAGCATGGAAACCCGTTTCCGCATAAGTCCATAGGTCCCTCACTCCGGGCATGACTACCGGGAACAGCGGAGACAATACCCGCTGTAAATACTCACCGATAAAGTAGTCTTCTTGCCTTG
This sequence comes from Desulfobacteria bacterium, assembly GCA_036260765.1. GTDB lineage: Bacteria > Bacillota > Desulfitobacteriia > Desulfitobacteriales > JAJXUE01 > DATAMA01. Next base: position 1,075 of record DATAMA010000222.1, read on the forward strand.
GTTTGCCGACAACTGTTGCCGGATAAATAGCATCTTTGCGGTGGTAAACCTGTTTAATGTTAAATACAGGGAAATCATGTTCCCAGGAATAATACCCGTAATGATCCCCGAACGGGCCCTCTGTTTTGCGGATCTGCGGCGGCACTTCACCGCAGAAAGCAAACTCTGCTTCAGCAATCAGCGGATGCGGGTGATTAGGAACAGCAACCCGGTCCAGTTTTTTCCCCATCAGGAACGAGGTGAACACCAATTCCGGCAGCATCTCCGGCAAAGGCGCAATTGCGGATAGAATTAGGGCCGGCGGCCCGCCCAAAAACACCGTCACTGGGAGTGCTTGACCGAGTTGTTCTGCCGCATAATGGTGAAAACCGCCGCCTTTATGAATCTGCCAGTGCATGCCGGTTTGGTTCGCTCCAAAGATCTGCATCCGGTACATCCCCAGATTATGTTCTTTGGTCACCGGATGTTCTGTATAAACCAATGGAAGCGTGATAAACGGCCCGCCATCATCCTGCCAACCGGTCAAGGCCGGGAGTTCGCGCAGGTCAAATTGAGAATTGCGGGTTGCCAGAATCGGCCCTTGCTTAACCAAACGCGTGCCGGCTTTAGCCAGATCTAAGAGCCACTGGCGTTCCCGCCAAAGATTCTCCAGCTTAGGCGGCAGCAACCGCGGCAATGCTTTTACCGCTGTCTGGGTTATTTCTTCCGGGCGTGGGCCAATGGCCAGGTCCACGCGCCGCCGTGTGCCAAATAAATTAGTCACAACTGGAAACTTACTACCTTTGACGTTGGTAAACAGCAATGCCGGGCCGCCTGCGTCGATCACGCGGCGGTGAATCTCCGGCAGTTCCAGATAGGGATCTACCAATGCCGTAATCTTGACAATTTCTTTCTCTTTAAACAGTTGGTCGATTAAGCTACGTAAACTTGTATGCATCCAAACACCTCAAAGCTACGGAATATCAGTCATCTGTAACAATCGTTTTTAGCAAACGTTCACCGGCATCAATACAGTTGCGCTGAATCAGGTCGAGTTCCCAGCGTTCCGCTCGGTCAATGTGAATTCCCGCCGACACTACTGTAACCTGATTTGTCGCCCGGCTAATCCGGTCGGCAAGCATTTCCGCCACGACGTTATCCTTATGTCCCGCCACCGGGGTCACCCAACTATCCGAACTTTTCCCGGTTCCGGTATCACTCGGCCTGGGTACAGCCAGTACAACAGCGCCGATATGCGGACTTTCCCCTCCTGTCAACAAAATATTGATGCCCCTGCCGGTCAAGGCAGCGGCAAGCGCAACTTTGGTTCTGCCTTCCCCCACAGCTATGTTAATCGTCTGCATCCTCTGAATTTCCTTTCACCAAATGCCGTAAAGGTAAGTTTCCCCATAAACCGAGATTTTCCTTCCTTTTAGTTAGGCAGGCCGACAAACTTTTTTATTGGTAAAAACTCCTTTATTTTTCCTTCCATTACCTATATAATGTTTAGAAATACTGTATTCATTATAGAGATAAAGGGGATGAGAAAGGTGAACAAGCTGGCAGCAATTCTCGGCCGTTATGATCAGGCCATCTGGGTAAGGGTGGTAGGTACAGTCCTGACTACAATCACCAGTTTTGCCATCCGTCCGTTCATGGCTGTCTACTTGTATGATAAGACCGGCAATATCTATTATATCGGCCTTATTCTCGGTCTCGCTCCCCTCATGGGTGTGATTACCAACCTGCTCGGCGGCGGATTGGCGGATAAATACGGGCGTAAACCGGTGATGGTCTGGAGCCTTTTGTTGCAAAGTCTGCCGATGTTTGGCTTTATTTATGCCACTACTCCGCTCCAGTTCAGTCTGATCTCGATGCTTAACGGTATGGCATCTGCCCTCTTTTTCCCCGCCGCCAATGCTCAAATTGCCGATATCGTGCCTGAAAACAGGCGTTCCGAAGTGTTTGCCTTGATGCACACAGCCCTAAACGTGGGTGCGGCCATAGGGCCAATGCTCGGCCTTTTGATGGTAAAAATCAGTCCTGTCCTGGCTTTTGGCGCTTCCGGCTGTACCCTGTTGATTTTCGGTTTTTTAGTTCTTTTCCTGGTACCGGAAACCCTAAAAAAACGTGTCTCCGCAGACAGTGCACAAGCGCAGAAACCACAGCGGCTTAAGCTACGTGAACATAAACTACTGCTTCTCATGACTGCCCTGGCTTTACCGATCACCTTGCTTTATGCCCAGGTAGAGGCAAATTTTCCGCTCTATTTGCGCCAAAATTTCACCGATTATCTGACTATCTTTACAACGCTGATGACGATGAACGGGACTATCGTCGTCCTGATTGCCGTCTGGTTAGCGAAACGCACCGAACATCTCCACACGCCCAATGTCTTGTTAACCGGTTACTTCCTCTTTGCCCTGGTCGGGATCGGCTACGGCCTCGGACCCTGGAGCAAAACCGTTGCATTGTTGTTTATCGCCGAAATCATTTTTACGCTGGGCGAATGCATTACCTTCCCCAACCAAAACAAATTGATCTCGCTTTTAGCCCCGGATGAGATGCGCGGCCGCTATTTTTCCGTATTCAGCCTGAATTGGAGCATTGCCAAGAGTATTGGCCCGCTCCTCGGCGGCTTTATATTTTCCAATTTTGGCGGCGTGACCCTGTTCTTTTCACTCTCGCTGCTATTGGTGGTTTCCGGTATTACCTTATACCTTGTCGCCAGCAAAAGGGTCTCCCTGCCGCAGGCCCAAACCGCTCCGGTCTCCCGGTAAATTTGCTGCTGCGCCCTCTTAAACTTTGGCTTAGACAACCATTTGACTATTACGGTTTAAGCACTACCTTAATACAATTGTCTTGCTTTTCGTCAAAAATCTCATAGGCGTGCCTCGCTTTGTCTAAGGGCAACCGGTGCGTAATGATATCGGTCGGATCAAAATCACCTTGCTTAATGCGTTCGTATAATTCCGGCATGTAGTGAATCACGGGGGCTTGACCCATCTTCAAGGTGATATTTCGGGCAAAGAAATCTCCCAGAGGAAAGGCGTTGTACCTCGCACCGTAGACGCCGACCAAGGCCACAGTGCCACCCTTTCTCACGGCCTGTGATGCGAGCACGATCGCTCCCATCGCCCCGCCTTGCAGTTTGAGCACGGTCTCCACCGTTTCCAGTGTAGTCATTTTACCATCCATGCCGACACAATCGATAACTTCATCCGCTCCACCTTGCGTTATCTCCTTCAAATAGGTGCCAAGGTCGTCCGTTTCGCTAAAGTCGAACACTTCGACACCATTTACCCGCTGGGCATGAGCCAGGCGATACTTAATATAATCAACGGCAATTACCCGTTTCGCCCCTTTCAGCCAGCAAAATTTTTGCGCCAACAGGCCGACAGGGCCGCAACCGAGCACGATTACCGTATCCCCGGGCTTAACCCCGGCGTTCTCTACTCCCCAATAAGCTGTGGGAGCAATATCCGATAAGAACAGCAGCTTTTCGTCTTCCAATTCGGCATCCTCTGGCACGACAAATGGCACAAAATTGCCATAAGGTACGCGAAGCAGTTCCGCCTGGCCGCCAGGATAATTGCCAAATGTCCCGGAATAGCCAAAATATGCGCCTACGTCACCATGCGGGTTTGAATTATTACATTGGCTTTCCAGGTGGTGTTTACAGTAATAGCACTCACCACAGGAAATATTAAACGGAATAACGACACGGTCACCTTTCTTGACCCTGGTAACGTCCCGGCCTACCTCTTCCACAATCCCCATTGGTTCATGGCCGATAATATAGCCCTCATACATATTGGGAACCATGCCGTGAATCAAGTGCAAATCCGAACCGCAGATCGCCGTGCTGGTAATCCGCACTAAAATATCGTCATCCTTTTCCAGCTTGGGGTCAGGGACTTCCTTCACTGCAACTTGCTTTACGCCTTGAAAAGTAACCGCTTTCATATCTACCTCCTGAGCAGAACTCTTTGTGATTAACATCCCACCAAAAGGCCAAATTTACTCCACACTTTGGTTCAACCGGGCAGCCCCCTCCCAGTTCCTGTCAGGGGGCAATTCTTTTTCTTGATTTTTTTCTGACATTTAGTATACTTAATACGTACCTTGTTCAAAGTAGGGCATATTACGTTAGCGTCCGGTCCGGCTTCCTCAAGTCAGGGTAGGCTCCTAACGAATGATCCGCTGAAGACCAGGGAAATATCAAAACCCGTTAAGGAGGCCAACAAAAATGTTTGAAGACAAAACCCTGACCTGCCGTGACTGCGGTGCTGAATTCGTTTTCACCGCTAGCGAGCAAGAATTCTTTGCTGAGAAAGGTTTCACCAACGAGCCTGGCAGATGCCTGCCTTGCCGTCAGCTGCGCAAACAACAGCGCAACAACGGTCAACGTCAAATGTATCCGGCTGTTTGTGCCAGCTGCGGTGCTGAAACCGAAGTTCCGTTCCAACCGACAGGCGACCGTCCGGTATACTGCCGTGACTGCTTCCAACCAAGAAGCCGCTAGGTTAATTTTCTCAGACAAATATTTAGGGCACCTGGTAACAGGTGCCCTTTATTTTTTCTCTTTTTGTCCTATAGGAACTAAGAGTAAATTTCAAACTAAGCACATTCAGACTGCTAAATGAACTGTCCGCGTTGCGTTGAGGATTGCGAGTACTGCCACACCGACATCGGCAAAAACCGCTTCCCACATGCCGGCCAGACCGATTGCCCCCAAGACGATAAAGAAACTTTTTACGCCCAGCGCAAAGACAATGTTTTGAAAGACAATCTTTCTGGTAGCCCGGGAAATTTCCACTGCCGCCGGCAGTTTGCTTAACAGGTCATCCATTATCACGACATCTGCTGCCTCAATTGCTGCGTCTGAGCCCAGCCCCCCCATGGCAATCCCTAGGTCAGCTCCGGCAATAACCGGTGCATCGTTAATCCCGTCACCGACAAAGGCAATTTTCCGCTGACGCCGGTCAATAAGGCCCTGGGCCAACTCCCCTAAGCGTTGAACCTTGTCTTCGGGCAGCAGCCCGGCATAGAACGTATCTACACCGACGTCCCGGGCCACTTGCGCAGCTGATTTAGCCGAATCCCCGGTCAGCATTACCACCCGCCGTACACCCAAGTTCCGGAGCCCCTTCAGGGCTTGCACCGCATCAGGCCGCAGCTCATCCGCAATAATGAGATAGCCGGCGTACTCACCGTCGACCGCCACGTGAACAAGCGTCCCGGCTCTTTCCACCTGGGGCGCCGTAATGTTTTCCGCCCGCAGTAAGCGTTCATTCCCCGCAAGTACCCGCTTACCGTTTACAACCGCCTTGATGCCAAGTCCGGGGTGTTCCTCAAACAGTGACACGTCATCGCCATTAACCGCTTGCCGACAGGCCAACATGATGCTTTTCGCGATCGGATGATTGGAAAGCGCCTCCGCTTTAGCGGCGTAGCCTAACAAATCCTCCCGGGAATACCCCGGCTGATTTACAATCTCACTTACCCGAAATACCCCTTTGGTTAGCGTACCGGTTTTGTCAAAAAACCACGGTGTCAAGTTTACTCAAACTGTCCAGATAATTAGCCCCTTTGACCAAAATTCCCCGTCTGGACATGCTGCCAATCCCGCCAAAATAGCTGAGAGGTACAGAAATCACCAGCGCACAGGGACAGGAAATGACCAATAACGTCAGTGCCCGGGATACCCACACCGTGAGCGCCGCGCCGGTAAACAGCGGCGGACCAAAAGCAATTCCGGCTGCTGCCAACACAACTGCCGGGGTGTAGTAACGAGAAAAACGGGTGATAAACTTTTCTGCCGGAGCCTTACGGGCAGCGGCATTTTCCAGCAGGTCCAAAATCCTTACGACCGCTGACTCGCTGTAAGGCTTATTCACTCGGAGAATCAATACCGCAGCGGTATTGACGCTTCCCGCCAGGACCTGTTCACCCTCGCTTACACGTTTCGGCACCGATTCGCCGGTTAATACAGCCGTATCCAAAAAAGAGCTGCCTTCAACTACCTCGCCGTCGAGCGGAATTTTCTCGCCAGGTTTAACCAGAATTAAGTCGCCAATCCTAACATCCTTGGGCAAAACCCTTTGCATCGTTCGGTCTTCCGCCAGCAAGTTCGCATAGTCAGGCCGTACATCCATTAAAGCCTGCACGGCGTTACGCGACCGGCCAACCGCCAAATCCTGAAAAATTT
>DATAMA010000004.1:0-1751 GCA_036260765.1 Desulfobacteria bacterium
CCAAGGGGATTCCCCGCTCACTCAGGCGCAATGACTGATCGTCCACAATGAGCAACCCTTTTGCTTGCAACTCACGAATCTGGTTACCGTAAACGCAGTCAATTTCCTGGCCAAATCGCGTGGCAAACTGCTGTTTATTGACCCCGCTTAACAGCCGTAAGCCCAGAAACATCGTTTCTGACATTTGCTGGGTGATATCCGCGCGCTCACTTTCCGCCACCGGAGCTGTTGCTGACTTAACGGCCGCGATGTACTTCGCAATGTCAGCATGATTAGTGCGCCTGATCCCCTGCCAGTAAGAAGCTGCCCCGGCGCCAAAGCCAAGATAGGGCAAATTGCGCCAGTATATCTGGTTATGTCTGCATTCGAAACCCGGGCGGGCGTAATTGGAAATTTCGTAGTGCTTGTAGCCCTCGCCTTCCAGGTATTTCTTCGTCCATAGCATCATGTCGGCACGCAGCTCTTCTTCCGGTAAGGTTAGGCTGCCAGCGTCATACGCATCCCCAAACGGGGTATTTTCCTCAATGATCAAGCCGTAGACAGACAAATGCTCAGTTCTTAGGCTAACAGCCTGTTGCAGGGTTTTCTGCCAGGCCTTCATCGTCTGCCCCGGCAGGCCATGCATTAAGTCCAGGTTGATATTTGCAAACCCCGCCTGCCGCGCCAACTGATATGCCTCAACTGCTTGCTCAGCTGAATGAATTCTGCCCAAACGTCTCAGCAAAAAATCATCAAAGCTTTGTACGCCAAGCGATAACCGATTAACGCCTAACTGTTTAAGTAGAAGCAATTTTTCCAAGTCAACTGTGCCTGGATTGGCCTCAACCGTAATCTCTGCCCCCGGCACAAGTGTCAGAGACCGTGTTACTCCTTTAAACAGCCGTTCGAGTTGGCGGAGAGTTAACACACTCGGCGTACCGCCCCCGACAAACAATGATGACACCGCTAATTTTCCCGTAAAGGCCATTTCCTGGTCCAACGCGTCGAGGTATTCCTCAACATCCCACCCCGCCACCGGAACGGAAGGAAAGTCACAGTAATTACACTTCCGCACACAAAACGGAATATGCACGTATGCACCGGGTGTCAGGCTTGAATTAGTCATAAGTTCGTTTGGTGCCAGGTTTGTTTCACTCATGCTTATCCCCACATCACTATTTTGTGCTCAGTGTTACATTAGGAAGAAAATATATCTAAGTAAGCCACTGTTTTTTACATTTGCAATAACCTGTGCCGGTACCGGTGGCGTTATCACCGCTACACCGATCCACAGCCCAAAGCAAAAGGCTTTAATTACGATTAAAGGCGTTAGCTAATAAGAGAAGCCCGTTTCTCAAGCTCCATACGACATTTACGTGCAAAAACGCTACAAAGAACCATGAATCCACCGTTTGCGATTACAATTTGCCGGATGCCCCGGCAAAGAAGAAATAAAAGGAGGAGAAGGCTGTTTCACACTTCTCCCCTTATATACTGTCAATCTTACAAGAAACTCACAATACCAAAGTCAGCCTGAATAATCACCTAGCAATCATGCAACTCTGGCACTAAATAAACTTTTGACTAATTTAAACCTGACACCAGACGGTTACCAGACGGTTACTAGGTGGTATTAGTCGTCGATTTGGAGGACGGCCATGAAGGCTTCTTGCGGGATTTCTACACTGCCGACCTGCTTCATCCGCTTTTTGCCTTCTTTTTGTTTCTCCAGTAGTTTCCGTTTACGCGAGATGTCCCCGCCGTAACATTTA
>DATAMA010000008.1:0-4873 GCA_036260765.1 Desulfobacteria bacterium
GATCGAGCAAACCGGTGACGCTGACCGCCGGATAGTTGGTTGGGATAGCGTTTTTCCAAGCCGCTTAAGCCAACCAGGTTTAAGAGTTCACTGACGCTCTTTGCAATCGTCCTGCGGGGCACTTTTCTTGTCTTCAGGCCAAAGGCAATGTTTTCCGCCACGGTCATATGCTTAAATAACGCATAGTGTTGAAAGACCATGCCAACGCCCCTGGTTTGCGGTTGTCGCTCGTTGACGCACTTGCCATCGATGATAATCTCTCCGGCATCCGGCAATTCCAGACCCGCAATCAGCCGTAGGATTGTGCTTTTGCCACCGCCGCTCGGTCCTAATAGACCTACCAATTCACCATCATTTACTGTGAAACTAACATTATCGACAACTCTATTGCCGGAAAAGCTTTTGGTCAGGTTTAGCAACTCGATAGCCACCCGTGTTTACCCCCCTTTTTCGTTTGATAAACTCGAGACAAATCAGAATGAGAAAGGAAACAAGGGCCAGCACGGCAGCCACTGCATAAGCACTGATGTAGTCAAAATCAGCGTATGATTGGTAAATATACAGGGTTGCGCTTTGGGTAAGGTTAATTATATTGCCAGATACCACCAATACTGCGCCAAACTCTCCCAACGACCTGGCGATCGTTAAGGTAATACCGTACATTAGACCCCAGCGTATCCCGGGAAGAGTTACTTGCCAAAAAACCTGCCATGGATTCGCGCCAAGAAGTGCTGCCGCTTCCTCCTGCTCAATGCCAATTTCCTGAAGCACCAAACTTACTTCTTTAAACACAAACGGCAACGTTACAAATAGAGTTGCTAACACCATCCCCGGCAAAGCATAGACCACCTTCCACCCCTGACTGGCAAAAAACCAGCCTAATAAGCCGTTTGGTCCATAGATAATGATTAGCATATATCCGGCAATTACGGGTGAAACGGCAAAAGGAATGTTGATGATTCCATCCAGAATTCCGCTACCCGGGAAACGATGGCGGGTAGACAGTAACGCTAATAACAGCCCCGCCGCACTGTTTAAGACAACTGTAATGGCAGTAATAATCAACGTAAGCCAGAGGGCATGCAGCGCTGCAGCCTGAATTAGTCTTTCGCCCACAGCGCTCAACCCTTTTGCAAATGCTCCGGCAAACATCCCCGCTATAGGTAAAACAATTACGAGAAAAAAGTAACCAAGCACAATGAAAATCATCAAGGCCTTAGCCGGTTTGAGTGGATGTGATAGACTCTGCATGCTTCTTCACCCTCCTTGCCTGGATAAAGTGGCGAGGCCTAAGGATCTCCGGAAATTCTGGGCGGTAAGATCTTGAGAATACATTCAAAGCCACTAAAAGAACTATTGCCGCCAATACCAGGACAACTGAAACGCTGGTTGCACCCCGGGGGTCATAACTTTCCATTTCTCCATAAATGTACACAGCCGCCAGTTGTGTTTTCATTGGGATATTGCCGGCAACCACGACTACCGCTCCGAACTCGGCCAGACCACGCGCAAAGGTCAAAACTACTCCGGACAATAATCCTGACCAGATCGACGGCAGGGTCACCTGCCAAAAAGTCTTTAGCCGCGAAGCCCCCAGACAATAGGCGGCTTCCTCCATTTCCAGGTCAAACTCCTCCAGTACCGGTTGCACCGCGCGGATGGTGAAGGGAAATGTAACTAACGTTACTGCCAAGATAACACCGGGAAGAGCGTAGGAAATATTAATTCCTCCACTCTCCAACAGCTTGCCAATGGGGCTGCCGCTCCCGTAAACGGCCAGTAACATCAGGCCGCTTACGTTCGTTGGAATTGCAAAAGGCAGATCAACCAAGGCATTCAGTAGGGCCTTTCCCGGGAACTCAAAGCGAACAAGTACGTATGCGGTCAACAACCCCAATAGACCGTTGATCGCTGCGCCGGCAAGCGCTACCTTAACCGTCAGTACCAAGGCATTTCGGGCAGCCGGTTCGGAAATGTCTTTTACAAAGCCTTGCCAGCCATTGTTAAACGCATTGGTGAACAGAGCGCCGACCGGCAATATGGCAATAATAAAGACGTACGAGATCACAATGGCTATCGCCAACTGCCAGGAAAGTTCATAGATTCTAATGCGCTCCATTCCTCATTCCTCCCTTAACCGTTCGACACTTGAGCAGCGATCTTGTTCCAAATGCCATTATCGCCATAGATTTCACTTTTTACCTTAGCCCAGCCGCCCAAGTAGTCGATAGTGAACAACAGGGGCGGATTAGGGAACTGTTGGTTGAATTGTTTAGCGACCTCGGTATTCACCGGCCGAAAACCGGATTTGGCGAAGTCTGTTTGTGCTTCCTGGCTCCAAAGGAAGTTGACAAAAGCCTCAACCACTTGCCTGTTGCCGTGCTTATCGACGTTTTTATCGACTATCGCCACCGGGTTTTGAATTAGAATTGTACTCTTCGGGTATACCAAATCATATTTTTGCCCATCGGTGATCGCTCTTAATGCTTCGCTTTCGTACGTTACCACTGCGTCGCCGGTTCCTTTTTCAAAGGTTGTGAAAGACTCCCTGCCACTTTTGTCCATGACTTTAACATTACTCTGGACTTGCCTTAACAATTGCTCGGCAGCGGCCGGATTCGGTTTGCCTTCTTTAACCTCACTTGTCTTCAACCCAGCGCCATAAATGGCATTTACATCCCACATCGCGCCACCCGAAGTCTTGGGATTAGGATAAAGCACGCCCACCCCAGGTTTAGTAAGGTCTTCCCAATCCTTAATTTTTTTCGGATTGCCCGGTTTAACCGCAACCACCACAACCGAATTCGTCACCATGCCCTTATACTGGTTTTTGCGCCAATCACTAGTGATCAAACCTGCTTTAGCAATTTGATTAATGTCGCCTTCAAGTGATAAAGCCGCGACATCAGCCTCAAAGCCGCCAACAATCGCCCTAGCCTGAGCCCCGGAAGCGACATATGAGGTTTCAAACTTAACGTTCTCCCCTGTCTTTGCTTTCCAGTACTTTTGGAACGCCGGGATAATTAATTGTTCATAGGGTTCTTTCGTAACTGAGTAAGAACCAAGAATGATGGTTTCAGACTTTGCCGTGGGGTTTGGGGCTGTACCCCCGGTCCGATTGGCGCCACAACCGGCTACACCTAATAACATAAACACGGACAGTACAATTGCAGCCAGTCTTCTTGTTTGCTTCGTTTGCATCTAATCATTCCTCCTGTTTTTTTATAAAATAAAGAGGCCAGACACACATCCTTACCGGATATTGTCTGGCCTCCATTTTTATGGTCAGCCTTAAACCAAGTATTCCGCTTTGTTTTGTTGTATATAGCTATTGTATCCGACCGTTGCTTCCCCGTCAACAGTTTTCTGGTGTTGTTTTGTTCCTACGCCTTGACTTTTTAGACAATAAACCATACATTAAAGTCGTAAAATTTTTGCATCTCAGTAACCGGAAGGGAAATACACATGATCAAGACTTTTAAACCCCATGGGGTGTGTGCCAGAAAAGTCACCTTTAATACGGATAACAACATCGTTCATCACGTCAAATTTACCGGTGGGTGCGACGGGAATCTTCAGGCGGTAGCCGCTTTAGTAGAAGGGATGCCGGTAGATGAAGTAATTAAACGTTTAAAGGGCATCCGCTGTGGTGATAAACCAACCTCCTGTGCCGACCAGCTAGCCAATGCCCTGGAACAACTTAAATAAGTATAAACAAGCCGTCTATTCTCCGGCTTTTTTCCGGTCTTGTGGCGAAATCAATGTGTGAGCTATAATGACTTAAGATGTACAACTTAAAAAGGAGTCTGGAAGAAGCGTGAATCCACTCGCCGATCAGCTGAATGAACAAATCGCTCAAGAAAACATCCATCTCTACGATCTTTTATCAGATTTGGGAAAACGATTATATTTTCCTAAAGGTATCCTTACCCAAACCGCCGAGGCGAAGCAGAAAGCCTCGCGGTACAATGCCACGATTGGCATGGCCACTGAGAATGATCGACCAATGTACTTACCGCTGATTCAGGAAACTTTAGCCTACTATGACCCGAAAGATTTGTATACATATGCCCCACCCGGAGGGAAACCGGAGCTAAGGGAAGCATGGAAAAACAAAATTTTGCGGGAAAATCCCTCTCTGAAAGGCAAATTGATCAGCAAACCAATGGTAACCAATGCCTTAACCCATGGGTTAAGCATTATTGCCGACCTTTTTGTTAATCAAGATGACCCGCTCATAATACCGGATAAAAACTGGGGTAACTACATCACGATTTTTGGTGTCCGCCGGGGCGCTAGAATAGTTACCTATCCTTTCTATACTGAGCAAGGCACAATAAATATCTCTGGTCTAAAGCGGTGTTTGCTTTCGCAAAAAGAGCATCGCAAGGCGATATTGGTCCTGAATTTCCCCAACAATCCGACGGGATACACCCCGACTGAGGCAGAAGCAACCGAAATTGTTCAGACGGTAAAAGAAGTTGCCGAACAAGGGCTTAATCTGGTTGTTGTTACCGATGACGCCTACTTCGGCCTATTCTATGAAAACTCAATTACTGAGTCATTATTTGCCCGGCTGGCCGATATCCATCCCCGGGTATTAGCGGTTAAGATTGACGGTACCACAAAAGAGGAATATGTGTGGGGCTTTCGCGTCGGGTTTATAACCAATGCCATATGTTCCAACTCCAATCACAAATAGTTAATCCTCAAGCTTAAAAGGCGGAAGCGTCGGTGGTCAGATCCTGAACCCCTTGATAAATCAGGTCAAATAATGTTTCAATTTCGCGCTCTTCTACACAGGAAAAGGCAACACGCAGGTCGCTTTCTCCCAGGGCAATTACCCCTACGCCATATTGATCGAGAAGATGCT
>DATAMA010000016.1:0-2231 GCA_036260765.1 Desulfobacteria bacterium
ACTCAGAGCTAAAGTGCGTAATGGTGAAAAAGTCGCAGCACAACAGCTTTTAGATAATATCTTAATTGACGTTTTCCAAAAGAATTTTGCAGATTTTGATAGTATAAAGACAAGAATTATGGAGCTCCTCGTTATTATTTCACGGGCTGCCGTGGACGGGGGAGCCGATATAACAGATATTTTACAGTTAAATTCACGGTTCTATCATGAATTGTTAAAGGAACTGAATGCGGACGAAATTTGCCTGTGGGCTAACAACATGTTGGATACGTTTATCGGCAGGGTTGAGCAGGTAAAGGAAGAGAAAAATCTTCAAGCTGTTCAAACAGTGGCAGATTTTATCACCAAAAATTATCGGAAAAAGTTAACGATCGAGGAAATTGCCCAGGTCGTTTATCTAAGCCCTTGCTATCTAAGCAGGGTGTTCAAGCAAAGCCTTGGATGTACTTTGATGGAATATTTAACGCAGGTCCGGGTGGAACAGGCCAAACAGATGCTGAGAAAACCCAAATACAACGTGATGCAGGCTGCGGTTGAATGCGGGTTCGAAGATCCGGCGTATTTTACCCGGGTATTTAAAAAGGTTGAAGGAATTACGCCGAGTAAGTTCAAGCACAACGCTCTCTGCACTATTTCCGGGTAAATAGGGGTGACTAGATTGCGGACATCTGAGTTGGGATTAATTACTGACGCCTTGATCAAGGGTCAGGCAAACAAGGTTAAGGTTCTTACAGAAATTGCGCTTAGCCAAGGGATCAACCCCTTGGTTATTTTGAATCAAGCCTTAATTCCAGGCATGGAAGTCATTGGCCGCAAGTTTCGTGATAATGTAATTTTTATTTCGGAGGTACTGATTGCCTCACGGGCAATGCATGCGGGAATGCATGTGTTGAAGCCAAGCTTATCGGCATTTCAACAGTCATTTCGGGGTAAAGTGGTGATCGGAACGGTGGCAGGGGATTTACATGATATTGGTAAAAACCTGGTAGTGATGATGCTGCGCGGTGCCGGCATGGAAGTTATTGATTTGGGAGTAGATGTCGAGCCAGAGGATTTTGCAGCTGCTATTATCGAACATCGCCCGGAGATTGTAGGTATGTCCGCGATGCTTACGACAACTTTATCGATGATACCAGAAACAATTAACGAACTTGAACGGCAGAAGCTGCGTGATAAAGTTAAAATTATAATTGGCGGTAATCCGGCGACAGAAGATTTTGCCCAGGTTGTAAAGGCAGATGGATACGCGGCTGATGCAGCGGCAGCGGTGGATGTGGTAAAACACCTGTTAGGTAAGTTGAACACGGAAGCCTCATAACCAGCATGAGGGACAGATTGTTAATGAATAGCGTAAAAGCCTTAACTGCACGGGAAAGAGTAGCCCATGCTATTCTGGGTAAAGCCGTTGATAAAGTACCAATCGGTGAACTATGCATCGATGATAGTGTGGTCCGCCGGGAGTTTAACGCTATGAACTGCGAATTTGCGGACCGTCTGGCGTTTGTTCAAAAGCTTGGCCTGGATCTCTTTTGTCTCACTCCGGTTTTCTCTCAGTTGAGCCATGGATTGCCAATTGCCGGCAATTGCCGTTGGCCTGATCGGCACCAATGGGTCACCCAAACCAATGTGTTTACTTTTGCAGTTGTCGACGGGGCTTTCGGCTGGGGAATGCGATCTATGCAGTTCGATGAGTTTCTTACTCTGGAAAGAAGTTCTCCGCTTGCCCTTCAGCAGCTTATTGCCACGGTAGAACAGGCTAATCTGGCAATTCTCGCCGATTTAGCTGCCTCAGGAATTGACGGGATAATTTTTGCGGACGATATTGCCTATCAGCGGGGACTGTTTACCAGTCCCGCAACTCTGAAACAGTACTTTTTCCCTGCATTAGCCCGGCAAGCTCAAACCGCGGTACGATATGGCATCCCGGTATTTTTTCATTCAGATGGCAATTACCGTGAATTAATTCCGGACCTGATTGAGATGGGATTTTCCGGCCTACACTGTATCGACTCCAATTCAGGGATGCACATGCCGGAATTGCAGCATGAGTTCGGAGCCCGCCTTTGTTTATGGGGGCATCTTGGTGTTAACGACGCCTGTCAGGCGCATGTACCAGAATCCCTCGATGTCCTGACAGATTCTATCCGCACTCTCGCTGCTCAAAAAAGATTTATCCTCGGCACAAGCTCAGGTTTGTTTGCAAGTGCTGATATTGAGGGCTTAAAGGCCAT
>DATAMA010000021.1:0-6940 GCA_036260765.1 Desulfobacteria bacterium
ACAAGGCAAAAATCTGACCAACAAGATCGATGTAAAATCGTGGCGCAACCGGTAAGGAATTAGGATTTATCGGAACATAAGTATAACTTTTAACCATCGCGGCAATCAGATAGTGATGGGCATCAGTTGATAATAGAATCATCGTTGCCAAAAGTGATTGGAAATTTCCCATCATTGGACTTTGCATCCCATACACGGGGTCAATCATATTCCCCATCGTAAATCCCATATCAAAATCTACTAATTGCCCCGCCCCTTCAAGGACAGCAGTAACCGCATAGATTACAAACCCTATTACCAAGCCGACTAAAATTTCCTTAATTAATACCCCAACATAAGCAAATAATTCACCTGGGACAACCGGTCCGGAGTTAGCAATAAGCGGGTATAAAATCAACGAAATGCTCGCTGTTACCACAACTCGTACCGCAACCGGTACCCCCCTTGCGCCGAAGACAGGGGCGAGCATGATCATTCCAGCCCAACGGGCAAAAATGAGCATAAACAATCTGACATTCCACTGAAGCACTTGCTCTAAACCCATTAATCGGCCCCCTGCGGATCTTCGGTCCCAGCTAATTCGTAAAGGTGGATAACTGACTAAACAAGTTTGTGGTATAGGTAGTAAGCACTGACAACATCCAAGGCCCGAGGAGCAGTAATACTAAAACAGCTGCGAGCATCTTGGGAATAAAAGAGAGCGTCTGCTCCTGTATTTGAGTCATTGCCTGAAAAATGCTGACCACCAGGCCGACAATTAAACTCACTCCAATTATCGGTCCGCCGACCAGTAGAACCGTCCAGAGCGCTTCCTTTGCCATGTGAATTACCATATTTTCACTCATAGAAGGTGCCTCCTTTAGTGAAAGCTGTTGACCAGAGACTGAACCACCAGGTCCCAACCGTCTACAAGCACAAACAGTAATAATTTAAACGGCAATGAGATCATCATCGGGGGCAGCATCATCATGCCCATTGACATTAGAGTACTGGAAACAATCATATCGATGATCAAAAACGGAATAAAGATGGCAAATCCCATTTGAAACGCTATTCTCAGTTCGCTAATGATAAATGACGGGATTAACACATAAGTAGGTATGTCGCGATATGTTTTGGGGCGTGGCAGTTTTGATAAATTGACAAACAACTGCAAATCTTTTTGACGCGTTTGTTTGAACATAAACGTACGCAGTGGTTCTTCCGCGTTAGTAAACGCTTGATTGCGGTCGATCTTGTTCTGCATAAACGGCTGCAACGCTTGCGTGTTAATTTGATTCCAGGTTGGTGCCATCACGAAAAATGTTAAGAACAGAGCTAGCCCGACTATCACCTGATTCGGCGGCAATTGCTGCGTACCAAGCGCATTTCTGACAAAAGACAACACGACGACAATCCGGGTGAACGAGGTCATCATCATTAGAATCGCCGGCGCTAAAGACAGGACGGTAAACAGTAAAAAAAGTTGCAGGGAAGTCGCAGTTTCAGCCGTTGAGTTATTCCCCAAGTCAATACTGATCCCAGCGGCGTAAGATGTTTTGACGTTAACCAAGATGTTGGTTACGCCGACAATCAGCAGGATAACTGTAAGCAATACCCGTCTTTTAATAGATGTCATCATCTTTAGCCTCACGCAAAACTTGGTCGAATTCAGTCGTGAAGTCACGTTTACCCCTCTGTTTCAGGCCGGTTATTTTCTCCAATAACTGTGGCAATACACCACTGCTGGGTACGGCTAAGCGTTGCGAAATATCGGCAAGTATTTCCGCTGCAACGTCAGGGTTTTCGATATCCATTATCTTCACTAATCCTTGGCCCGAACCGGCAAGAACCTGTAAGTTGCCGGCGATCTCAACCAAATAAAGGGCATGTTGGCCGCCCAGTGTTTGCCGGTCCAGAACCTTGAGCCAACTTGCCGATCCCATCGATAGGTTTGAGCGTTTAATTGCCTTGGTAATGAACAGGACGGCAAATAAAATTACAATAAATAATGCGACCATACCAAACAATCCCCACCACGAAAACGTTGTTGAGGCTGCTTGCGTAGAAGAAGATGGTACGTATGGTGTGCCTTCGATCCCGGACATGCTAGGCGAGCGCTTTCTTCACGGCCTCGATCACCCTGTCGGCCTGGAATGGCTTGACGATGAAATCTCTGGCCCCGGACTGAATTGCATCAATCACCATGGACTGCTGGCCCATTGCGCTGCACATGATGACCCTGGCCTGAGGATCGAGTCTGCGAATCTCTTTCACCGCTTGAAGCCCGTCCATCTCAGGCATCGTGATATCCAGAATTGTCAGGTCCGGTTTTACTTCCTGATATTTCTGTAAAGCAATCAATCCGTTTTCAGCTTCTCCTGCCACAGTAATCTCGTGCTTGGTCAAGATATCCTTCAACATCATCCGCATAAAAGCAGCATCATCGACTATTAATACACCGCTCACTAATTTTGCCTCCTTAACAATTTACAGACTTTAAGCGTTCATTCGGATGTACAATATCGGTAATTCGAATACCAAACGTTTCGTTAATTACAACCACTTCACACCGGGCAATTAACTTTCCGTTTACTAACATATCAACCGGTTCTCCCGCCAACCGGTCCAACTCAACTACCGCTCCAGGTGCCATGTTCATTACCTCGCGAATGGTCTTTTTCGCCCTTCCCAATTCAACACTGACTTGCAGGGGAACATCCAACAGTAATTCCAAATTTTCCGGTGGTGTGCCCACATTCACAGGTTGTAGCGGCCCGAACTGTGCCGGTCGGACAACAGCGGCCGGTTCTGCCAAGACTTGCTTATCCGTCGTTGGACCTGATTTCATGGGCGTCTGATTTACGGAATTAGCAGAGTTAATCGGTTGCGTAGGCACTTGCGGCTGCGGATCGTCTTGGCCTGCTGTTACTGACATCGCCTGCAACATCTTGTCCACCATTTGTTTGACGACATTTAAAGGGATTACCTGGACAAAGGTGCTGTCAATTAAGGTTTCTACATTAAGACGAAATGAGACGCGAACCAGCGGATCGGCCTGGTGCAACATGCTTTGGACCGCTTGATCCGTAGTAACATCTGTGACCACCAATTCTGGCGGGGTAATATCCACCTTGCTGTTGAGCATTGATGAAATAGAGGTTGCTGCGGAGCCCATCATTTGGTTCATCGCCTCGGCAATGGCACTGGTATGCATTTCGCTAAGCTCTGTCGGCGGATTGGTCCCATCCCCGCCCATCATTAAGTCAGCGATGATTGCTCCATCCCGCTGCGAAAGTAAGAAGAAGTTGTACCCATCAATTCCTGCAGAATATTTTACGGTAACGATTACGCACTTGCCTTCGTTAGCCGTGCTAACTTGGTCTGAAGTCGTCAGTTCGACAGATGGGGTTGCTATCTCTACTTTTTTCCCGAGCAACAGGGAGAGAGAAGTGGCGGCGTTTCCCATAGAAATGTTCCCAATTTCCCCGATTGCGTCTGTTTCAACGTCCGATAGAGTCAAGTTAGGACTAGCACTTTCCGGTTCTTGAGGTAGAGCTCCTTTAAGCAAAATTTCAATTTCTTCCTGCGATAAAGACCCATTAGCCATTACTTTTTCCTCCTTCCGCTAGCATTTCCGTGATCTGGACTGCCAGATGGTCAGAATACAAACCCGGTATCCCTCCAAATTTTACATTATCGCCGATGTAAATCGGCAGTTGCTGATGAACTCCTTGTGAAAGCAGGATAACATCGCCCGTTGATAACTCAAGCAGATCGCGCACCAAGATCTCTGTTTGTCCCAATATCGCCACTAAATCAAGGCCTACAGCTTCGATCTTTTTACGAATTGCTTCTTCACTTTCCGGGGAACCGTTTTTCGCTTGCGCCGAAAAGATCGAAACTGCACTCAGCTTGTCCAGGATTGGTTCCAAAACCAGGAATGGCAAGCAAACGTTAAATAGACCGGAAACCTCTCCAATTGATACCTCGATTGTCGTCAGAGCCACCATTTCGTTAGCAGTTACAATCTGGGTAAATTGAGGATTGGTTTCCACCGAAGTCAAATGCGGTACTATGTCATAAACGTCGACCCAGGCCTCTTTAAACAGGCCAACCATTTTTTCTAACCTACTCTGAAGTACGGTTTTTTCCAGGTCTGTGAGGTCCCTATTATCCTTAAACTCTGTACCTTCTCCACCTAACAGCCGGTCAATCATGGCAAAGGTCAAGACCGGGTTAATTTCCATCAAGGCCATACCTTCGAGTGGTTTGAGTGAAAAAACAGTTAAAATGGTTGGGCATGGCAGAGAGCGAATAAATTCATCGTAGGTAATTTGCTCAACTGAAACGACCTTGGCATTGATTACTGCATGCAAATTCGCCGTAAGGTAAGTCTTAATTGAGCGGCAGTAATTTTCATGAATATTGCGCAGGAACCCAATATGTGCTTGTGAAAATTTATTGGGCCGTTTAAAATCATAAATTCTCACTCGCTGTTGGGTATTCATCTGCTTAATATTGTCTGAATCGATCTGCCCTTCAGCGAGACTGGTCAATAGGGCGTCTATTTCGTGCTGTGATAAAACGTCGTTCATAATTCCCCTCCAAGCTGGGAAAACCGGACTGACTTTCTCCTACTGGTACACAAAAGATACGAATAAAATATTACGGATTTGATTATCCGCCACCGCATTGAGCTGCTGCAGCAGCTCCTGCCGTAATTTCTCCCTCGCTGCCGGGGTTGACACTTCCGCCAACGATCGGTCGGCCAGTACCGAATTAACCTTATCCTGGATTATCGCAATTCTCGTTTTTAAAACTTCTTCTGATTTGGCATCCACACCTTCGACAGTAATCGAGGTCTTCAAAAAGGAATCGCCCTGTAAATTGACTGTAAAATCTCCGAGTGAGACCATCGGACCGGTTTGATCTTTACTCTGGAAACTTTCTATCATATTATTGAATGCTTTCACCCCGACAACCTTTTGGGCTCCAAGCGTTAACGCAACGCCAACGCCAATTCCCAGTACTACCGTTAGCGCAACGATCACGGTTTGTTTCTTTTTCATCTTTCTCGATCCTCACTCCTGATTTTCACACAGCGAGAACTGTTACACC
This sequence comes from Desulfobacteria bacterium, assembly GCA_036260765.1. Taxonomy (GTDB): domain Bacteria; phylum Bacillota; class Desulfitobacteriia; order Desulfitobacteriales; family JAJXUE01; genus DATAMA01. Next base: position 5,101 of record DATAMA010000021.1, read on the forward strand.
TACGCCGGAATTCAGTAATCAAGGCGATCAGCCTGGCTGTCGACTCTGCAACTACGTATTTGTTACCACTCATTAACGTAATTACAGTATCCGGAGTTTCCTCCATCGTCTCAATCAAATCTGAATTCAACACAAACTTGGTGCCGTTCAGCCTGGTTACTTCAATCACGGACAAACACTCCTCAATTGAGCCCTCTCATCAAGCACGGCCTGTTCGCGTTTTAATGTCTGAGCCCGTAGTGCTTGAATATGTTTCTGTTTAAGCTTTTCGAGCTTTTTTACTTCCTGGTAAGCTGCTATGAGGTCATTCCGAACTTGTTCGACCTTTTCCATCTGACTGGAGTACTCCTTTTTACGCTTGGCCAGTTCATAATTTTGCGCTTGCAAATATACCTGCCACTGTCCTAATTGGTCAGGACTGGAGAGTGCCGCCTGGCGCTGTTTGGCAATGGTTTCCGCAACTTTTTGTGCCTGATGTTCTCTTGCTTTTGCGCATGCGAGCAGCCTTAACTGTTCGTCCGCTAAGCTGGCCTGAACCTGTTCCAAGCGGTATTCCGCCAGGTGCAGCTTAGCGGCCAGCCGAAACTGTTCTTTGGCCATTGTTTCCTCCTTAACCAGTCTGGGCATTCTGCATCAATTGCCTGATGTCATGAAAGTCAGTCTTCTCTTCAATCCCTTGGCGCAGGAAAGACGTAATCTTGTCGATACGTGCGATGGCGGCATCTATCGACGAACTGCTGCCGTTTACATAGGCCCCCAGATCGATTAAATCCTTCGCATTATGATAAACGGCTAAATGCTTGCGCAATTCCCTCGCAAGGGTAAGGTGTTCCGGCGAGACCACATCGTTCATGACCCTGCTAATTGATTGTAGAACGTCAATTGCTGGATAATGGTTGTTTATCGCTAATTCTCGCGTTAGAACAATATGGCCATCGAGGATACCGCGTAAGGTGTCAGCAATTGGTTCATTATGGTCATCCCCATCAACAAGAACGGTATAAATTCCCGTAATGCTACCGGTTGCGGCCATTCCCGAACGCTCTAACAACCGTGGCAACAAAGCAAATACTGAAGGTGGATATCCCCGAGTTGCCGGGGGCTCGCCAATCGACAGGCCGATCTCGCGCTGCGCCATGGCAAACCGGGTAACTGAATCCATTAATAGCAATACTTCATTGCCCTGGTCCCTAAAGTATTCGGCAATCGCCGTAGCGGTAAACGCAGCCTTAATTCTCATTAACGCCGGCTGATCGGAAGTTGCCACGACAATAACCGAACGTGCCAGTCCTTCCGGTCCGAGATCCTTATCGATAAACTCCTTTAACTCTCTGCCGCGTTCCCCGATTAAGGCAATCACATTGACATCAGCAGCAGTATACCGTGCCATCATCCCCAATAATGTACTTTTTCCTACCCCGGATCCGGCAAATATCCCCATCCGCTGTCCCTTGCCAACTGTTAGCAAACCGTCAATGGCCCTAACCCCAACACTTAGCGGTTCGTGAATGCGAGGCCGTTCCAGAGCCTGCGGCGGAGCGCTAACCAAGGGATAAGTTGTCTGAGCAACCAATGGCTGTCGATCAAGCGGCCTGCCGAGTCCGTCAAGAATCCTGCCCAACAGCGCGGGACCGACGCCTACCGCCAATTTTCTATTCTGCGCAATTACCCGATTACCGGGAGAAATCCCTTCAAGTTCAGCTAAAGGCATAAGTATAGTTGCTGGACCGTTAAAGCCTACTACCTCAGCCGGAACAGCAGTTTGCCCGTCGGTCATGATCTGACAATACTCGCCGATGCCAACCGCCGGCCCCGTAGACTCGACTGTAAGACCGACGAT
>DATAMA010000058.1:0-12352 GCA_036260765.1 Desulfobacteria bacterium
AAATAGAAGGCATCCAGTTCGCCCGATCTGATTGGCAGGGTTTGTTGGAGAGCCTCGTGCGCGCTGTCCGCTTATCAACGTTAATCCTGCTCCCCGCGGCAGCCGGCTTGTTCGTTTTGCGTTACCCGCTGGTGCAAATTCTCTTTCAACACGGCGCGTTTAGCTTTAGTGATACCGTGCTTACCGCAAACACGATGCCATATTTTCTCGGGGCTCTGTACTTCGGGGGAATCGTTCCCCTGTTAACCAATGTTTACTATGGCACTGAGAAAGTTTTTGTTGCCGTCCGCGCCAGTGTCATCTCAATTGGCCTTAATATTTTGTTTTCCCTGGCTTTGATTTTACCCTTGAAACAAAACGGCCTCGCCTTGGCCAATTCATTATCGGCACTGGTTAACGTGATCTTGTTGACACGCGGGTTGTATAAAATCATACCCGCTGCGCAAAGAACAGTTTTGTTTAATACCTCCTTGTTTTCATTCCTGGCCCGAATCATTGCAGCTGTCGGCATCATGATGTTAAGCATCAACCTTTTCATGCACCTTGTAGCGACTAACCTTTTGCATCAGCCCGGTCTGGTCCTCTGCTCACTGGGCGCAATCCTTTTGGGGATGGTAGTGTTCATGGTGGCGACCTTTTTGCTGCGGATCGAGGAAGTCCAAAAAGGTATCTTCTATCTGATTAACCGGATCAGGCCGGCCTAATCAGCTTACAAAGCGGAAAGTTTGGCTTTACGGCGGGAATTTGCTAAAATCGAAGTTGAATGCCGATTAGCTCGTGCATACATTGAGAGGAGAACAAGATTTGGAACATAAGATCGACCTTGTTGTCAATACGTTTGAACGCACCTACCGTGATGTTTTAAAACATGGTTTTTTTACTAATATCGAAACCCAAAACAAACGAAAGTTTACCCGGAAAATTGCCTTGATCAATAATGTCCAGAATCGAGATGAGGCCACCGCCCTGGCCAAAAAACTCGTTAACCTGGGCGAACTGGATGCCTTCTATTTCGTGGACGAACTATTGGCAAAAGCCTTGAAACAATCGGGCTTGACGCAGCGTGATTTAGGCCGCATACCCCATTATTCTGATTGTGCCCTTGTCGCCGTCACCTTGCCCGGCAGCCCTTGGCTGGTCTATTGGGATGCGGAGGTGCGTTTACAGGAGCCGGTCAACTGGATCGACCCCAGTATCGCGCTAATGGAGTCTAACCGGCAAATTGTCGTAGCCAACCCAAATTGGTGGCTGCCCGGCCTGGAAAAGGAAACGTTCGTAGAGACCGGCGATTTTGCCTTAGGTTATGGTTTTAGCGATGCGCTGTTCCTGATCCGACGTGAAGACTTCCTGCTGCCAATCTACCGTGAATCGTGCCCGGTATCCTTGCGCTATCCCCTGGCCCATGTTGCCAGGGTGTTTGAACAGCGCGTTGATGCCTATATGCGTAATAATCGCCGCTTGAGAGCGACTTATAAACAAGCAACCTATGTTCACCCCGAAAACTATGGAGCTGCTTATCCCGATTTGAGTACACCGGAGAAGGTTAAAAAATTACGTAACTATTTATTGATTAAGGTTTTACAGTTTATTCCCACCAACAATCCCCGCTGGTCAATCTATCCTAATCTCTTCGGAAAGAAACGTTAAGATGCGCTACGTTGTCCTTTACCCCCAGACTAAAAATGTCCACCTCATAAAAGATGTCGGCATGATTGCTTACAAGCTTCACCAACTCTTCGGCTATGCCGCAAGTGTCGCTTGTTATGACAACGATACCTATAGTTATTTGGCAGACGAAGTTCCGGGGCTTCAGCTGGAGTTTATCACGCCCAAATACCACAATGACCTTTTGGATGGTATCCGTTACCTAAAGCAGAATGCGCCCGGGATTGACGCTTTGCAGTTGTTTCACATCACCTTGCGCTCCGTTGTCTATGCATTCGCCTACAAATTTTATCACCGGGACGGTAAACTGTTTCTAAAGCTCGACTGTACGGACCGGCTAATCGCGGTTATTCGTAAATTAGAGGGCTGGCAAAAGTGGCTGCTCAATGCGTTTTTAAATAAAGTGGAGGTTATCGGTGTTGAACAATCCCGCCTTTTGCATGAGTTGCAAGGTGTTTTGCCCCGCCAGTCGCAAAAGCTGCGGTTTATCCCCAACGGTGTAGACTTTGCGCGGTTCGCCACAATTAAGCACAAACTGCGCCCTGATTTTCACTGTCGGCAAAATGTTGTGCTTAACGTTGCCCGGTTGGGCAGCCCGGAAAAAGGTACTGATGTCTTACTGCAGGCCTTTGCCCGTATTAAGGGTATTGAGCATGCCGGTTGGCAATTGTGGCTGGTCGGGGAAATTGAGCCCGGGTTTCAGGCCTATCTCGCTCGTTTTCTGGCCGATAACCCCCAGCTCAAAGGTGTTGTGCAGGTTCTGGGCCCAGTCTATGACCGTGATAAGCTATTTTCTTTATACCAGACTGCGAAGATCTTCTGTCTAAGTTCCCGGTTTGAGAGCTTCGGTCTGGCGTTGTTGGAAGCTGCCGCTCTGGGTGACGTAATTGTTTCGACCGATGTGGGTATTGCCCGGGAACTGACCGCGGCGGGCAACGGGATCGTCGTCGGCGTAGAACAGCCGTCCGCGTTGGCCACGGCGCTTGAGCAGCTGATTAAGTCACCCCGGCTGCCGGAGTACTCCGAAAGAACAGTGCAAATCTGCCGGGAACGATATGACTGGGACAAAATTGTGAGCAACCTGGACAGTCTGCTCAGAGGAGAGCAAAGATGACGAACCTGCCTCGCGTGGACATTGTGATCCTTAATTATAACGCTGCCGACGATACCGTTGCCTGCGTGCACAGTGTCGAGAATATTAGCTATCCAAACTACGAAATTGTTCTTGTCGATAACTGTTCATCCGACCATTCGGTACAACGCCTGACGGCCGAGTTCCCTGATGTTGTGTTGCTCGTCAGTGACCACAACTGGGGTTATGCAGATGGCAACAATCAGGGGATTAGCTACGCCTTGAACCATGGTGCCGCTTATGTTTGCCTGCTTAATAATGACGTAATTGTCGAACCAAACTTTTTAGAACCGCTTGTTGCCCTATTGGAAGATGATGATGGCATTGGCGTGGCCGGTCCCTGTATCTGTGAATATCAGGACCGATCAGTGGTCCAGGCAATGGGGGCCAATATTAACCTATATACCGGCCTAGCCCAGGGTAAATATAAGGGAACGCGTTATTCCCGGCTGGAACACCGCGTGCTGCCGGTCGATTATCTTGGCGGAGCCTGCTTCATCGCCCGGGCTGCGGTGTTTAAACAAGTCGGGCTGATTCCTGCCAATTACTTTTTATTCTATGAAGAAACCGAGTTTTGTCTAAACGTAAAGCGTTACGGCTACAAACTGGTCTGTCTCGGCCGCAGCAGGGTCTATCACAAACGCTCGGCGACGATCGCCAGGTTCAGCGGTCTAAGTTATTTCTTTTTAAACCGTAACCGGATTGTCTTTATGCGGCGCAATGCGAATTTCTTTCAAAAGCTGGTCTTTACCCTCTATGTCATGCTGGAAGGAATCCTGCGGCTCTTACTTAGGGGTGAGTCGACCGACCTGTTCAGATTCTACCTTGCCGGGCTCAAGGCGGATTTAAATGCAATCGATTTTGCCCAAGTTACCAGATTTGTTAATCCCAATAGTTAAGCAATAGTGAAGCAATCGTTAAGCCAATATTGCAAAGAGCGCCCGAAATCCACCATTAGCACTAGATTTCGGGCGCTCTTTTCTTTTGCCTTTCAGCGGGTATTGGGGTACAGCAATTCCGCCGCCGTCAATTGACACTTCCGTTAACTTTTGTCGACGGCATTTCGCCGGCTTAAGCGCCGCTGCCTGGCCACGGCTAACACAAATTTCGGTAGGTTTAACTGCCTTTTCCAACGTTTGGGTTCCCGGATCAACCGGGCAAACCACTCGAGCTTTAATCGCCGAATCCAGTCTGGCGCCCGTTTTATCCGGCCCGACAGGACGTCAAAACTGCCGCCGACCCCGATCTCCACCGGCGTTTCCAGCTGTAGGTAATGCTCACTAATCCAGTATTCCTGGCGCGGCGCACCAAGTCCCACGGCCAGCAGATCAGGCTTGAATCTTTTGATTTCTGCCACCAGTTCCTGCTCCTCCCGGCCGGAGCCGAAAAAACCATGATGCTGCGCAAAAACGATGTCGGGGTAATCCTTATGCATATTTGACACTGCCTGTGCCGCTACACCTGGCGCCGCACCCAGTAAAAACACCCTCCACTTGTTGCGGTTAGCGACCGGGAAAAAAGCGGTTAGGATATCAATCCCTGTTACCCGTTCCGGCACCGGCGCCCCCAGTGCTTTTGCTGCCCAGACAATCCCGACCCCGTCCGGGGTTACCAGATCTGCCGTATTCAGGAGATGTTGCAGCTTTCGGTCGGTTTGGGCCCGGTAAACCAATTCCGGGTTAGCCGTGATGATCCGCCGCGGCCTCCCTTCAGCAATAAACTCTTCTATTTGGGCCATTGTTTCCGCCATTGTTAGCGTATCAATCCAGGTTCCCAAGATGTTGACCCGCAATTTTCCTTCCCCCGACTCCAAGGTTTTTAGATCAGAATCCTGGCCATCCGTTTCCAGGTTGAGATTAGTTTAACAAGCTTAAAGGACAAACGCAAACGACATTTCCGGTAATAGCAGAAATATCGTAGGGAAACACTATTGTCACAGGAGGGATGCACGTTGAACAAACTTGTTGCTATGCTGCGCCGGTTGAGCAAAACGATTGTTGCTGCCGTCCTGTTTCTCTCTCTGGTCGCCGGCGTATTGGCAATTAATCTGCTCTGTGAATCCTTTCGCGGCCTGCCGAGTTGGAACAAACAGGACTTTCATCCCGAGCCGTCTGCCTCGGTTATTTACGATAGATACGGCAAACCGATTACTTCCCTGCGCGGGAAGGTTAACCGGATACCGGTCAGCCTCGACCAGGTCGCTCCCACAATGCAGGAAGCGATCATCGCCATTGAAGATGAACGCTTTTTTGATCATAAAGGAGTCGACTACTGGGGACTGACTCGGGCTCTTTACAACGACTTCAAAGGGATATCTGCCCAGGAAGGAGCAAGCACCATCACCCAACAGCTGGTTAAAAATGTCCTGCTTACTCCTGAAAAAAGCCTTACCCGCAAGATTCGCGAAGCAATTTTGGCCCGTGAAGTGGAGGCTACCTTCAACAAACGGGAAATACTCGAACTTTATCTTAACACCGTGTACTTTGGCGAAGGTGCTTACGGGGTGGAGGCTGCAAGCCGGGTTTATTTCAACAAATCGGCAGGCGCCCTGGACTGTGGCGAGAGTGCCCTGCTTGCCGGTCTGGTGCAAAACCCCAGCCGCTACTCTCCCTATGTTAATCCCAAACAAACTCTGAAACGACGTAACACTGTACTTAGCGTAATGCAGCACAACGGTTATTTATCCGCTAATCAGGTCCACACCGCCCAACTGGAGTCCTTGCCCGCTAAACGCTACCTGCCGGAGGATAACTACCCGCATCCTTTCTATCTCGATAATGTTATCTCGGAATTGATTAACCGTTACGGTTTTAGCGAACAGCAGGTATATGACGGTGGCCTACGCATCTTTACTACAATGGACCCTACCGTTCAGAACGCTATCGAAGCCGTATATGCTAACCCTGCTAATTTCCCGCAAAGTAGCGATAACACGCCGGTAGAAAGCGCAATGGTGGTTGTCGAGCAAGCAAGCGGGGAGGTTAAGGGCCTAATTGGCGGGCGGAAACATGTCAGCCGCCGCGGCTATAACCGCGCCACAATGTTAAAGCGTCAACCAGGCTCTACCGCCAAGCCCCTCGTTGTCTATGCGCCCGCAATCGAAAAGGGCTATAGCCCGACCACAGTTTTGGATAGTTCTGTTGAAACCTATGGGGCCCAGGAAGACACCTATGCTCCGGAAAACATGGGCAATGTCACCTGGGGCAGAATAACTATGCGTAAGGCGATTCAGGATTCCGTCAACACCTATGCGGTAAAACTGCTTAAACTGATCGGTATTGAAGACGGGTACAACTTTGGTAAACGACTCGGCCTGAAGTCACTGGTTTCCCAGGACAAAGTCCTGGGACTGGCGCTTGGCGGAACTACGATCGGGCTCTCACCCCTGGAATTGGCCTCCGCTTATACCCCCTTAGCGAATCATGGTGTGAAACTGGATACTCATGTGATTAACCGGGTCACCGATGCCTCCGGCAGACTGCTGTTAGAAGTGAAAGCTTTGCCACAACAGGTGATGAAACCCATGACCGCCGAGATTATGACGGACTTACTTAAATCGGTCGTCGAGAGGGGTACCGGTAAACAAGCCAGGCTGCCTGACCGTGATGTAGCCGGAAAGACCGGTACTACCCAATTACCGCATCTTTCCGCCTTTAATCGTGTTAAAAGAGGGAACAAGGATGCCTGGTTTGCCGGCTATACCTCGGAGCTAACCGGCGTTGTCTGGTTAGGCTTTGACAACACGGATTCCCACCACTACCTGGAACAGGTATACGGAGGCAGTTATCCCGCCGAAATTTGGCAAAAAGTATTCTCTAAAATCACCGCTGCCTATCCTCCGTTCTATTTTGGCTCAACCATAAATACAATTCCCCCGGCAGAAAAAAATGTAACCATGCCCGGGCCCAGCAAACCACAGCCCCGCAGTAAAAAACGACGCATCCCCTCTCCCGTCAAGACACCGGTGGTCGACAGCAAACTTCCCTCGCAATCGACTTCAACGGCTGACGATGATCAGGGGGAAATCGCCGGGCAAACCCATTCCAAAGCAGCTGCTCAAGCCCATGTCGGCAATTCGTCCCGCAAAGCGGCTGATAAGCCCTCCCCGCAAACCGGCGGCAAACCTACCAAAAAAATTGGTGACAAGCCTGCCCAAAACCCGGATAACAAAACAGCCAGCCTGAAAAGCCGGCTGGCTGTGATCAAAAACTTCTTTTCCAGTATTAGTAACGGCAAGTGATTCTTAACTAAAACAGGCTGGACTTTAAATGATTGGTTCCGTCCAGAACCTTGCCGGTGCCAAGGGCCACACAGGAAACAGCGTCCTCGGCCAACTGCACCGGTAGCTGGGTTTCCCGAGAGATGCGGACATCAAGGCCCCACAGGAGCGAACCCCCACCAGTCATCACAATACCCTGGTTTAAGATATCTGCGGACAATTCCGGCGGGGTCTTTTCCAAAACTTCCTTGACCGCGCTGACTACCGCCTCGACCGGTTCTTCCAGAGCGCCGTACACCTCGCGTGAGCTGACAGAGATTGTCTTGGGCAAACCGGAAACCAAATCACGGCCCCTCACTTCAAAAATGTTTTCGCCCGAGGGTCTCCCTTCTTGCAAGGCAGATCCGATATTGATCTTAATTTGCTCCGCCGTTCGATCGCCGATCATCACATTATATTCTTTCCGGATGAACCTGACGATCGCTTCGTCAAACTTGTCCCCGCCAACTCGCAAGGACTTTTTACATACGATCCCGCCTAAAGACAGGACGGCAATATCAGTCGTACCACCACCGATGTCTACAACAAAGTTGCCTTGCGCTCCGGTGATATCCAAGCCTGCGCCCAGCGCCGCCGCATACGGTTCTTCCACAACGATAACATTCTTAGCTCCAGATTGCAGGGCGGCCTGTTTTACGGCTCTTTCCTCGACTTCTGTCACCCCGGAAGGAATACATACTACCACGCGCGGTTTAAAAAACCAGCGCCTTCCAGCCGTTTTCTGGATAAAGTAGCTCAACATCTTTTCCGTGGTGTTATAGTCCGCAATTACTCCGTCCCGCAGCGGCCTGATAGCGACGATATTACCCGGCGTTCTCCCGAGCATGGCCCGCGCTTCCTCACCAACTGCGATAATTTTATCCGTATTCTTGTCTATAGCTACAACCGACGGCTCATTAAGCACAATTCCCTTACCCTTAACATAAACCAACACGGTCGCAGTACCTAAGTCAATTCCTAAGTCAATCCCCAAGCCAAACATTAAATACGGTTGCTCCTTTCAAACAGCCTTATGCAAGCCATTGCCTGTCTGTTTTACTAAAGTTCCCCTTTAGCTTGTACACTATAAAATAAAAAAAAACAAAGGGTAACAAACTGCCTATTTAGACATTCATTCGACCCTTTTGCCGAAATTCCTCTATTTTTGTAAGTTTATTAGACGTTATCTTGGTATTTTTTACGCGTGGCTTCCCCGCCACGAATGTGCCGTTCCGCTTTGTTTAAATCAAGGATACTTTTTACTTGCCCAGCAAGCTTCTCATTGATTAACGGGAGACGCTCGGTGACGTCTTTATGCACAGTGCTTTTACTAACACCGAAAACGTTTGCGGTTTGGCGAACTGTCGAGCTGGATTCAAGAATATAGTTGCTCACTTCCAATACCCGTTTCCTAATGTATTCTTGCATCCCACGTCCTCCCTTGCCCGGAATTTGATACATTTATATGTAGGCAAGGGGTAAAAAAGACATACCGTAGAATGTCCAAACCGCTGGGAATTAAACCCTAAACAGCCCGATTTTGGCTAAGTTGGCTGACAATTTGGCCATTATGCCATAGTTCATAGTGCAAGTGCGCCTCAAGATCAGCCTCGGCACCGGCTGGGGCACCAACCTCAGCAAGTGGCTGCCCGGCCTTAACTTTAGCATTCAGTTTTACCTTGAGTTTAGCCAAACCTCCATATACAGTTCGCCACCCGTCCACATAGTCAACTACAACTACCGTACCATAGACCGGGTCATTGCCCAGTTCCGATACCGTGCCGTCCGCCGGGGCCTTGACTTTTGTCCCGATTGGCGCGGCAATATCGCTGCCGATATGCTGCCGATAATCCTCCAGAATACTCCACCAGATTAGCCGGTTACCCGTCTCGCGTAAGACCTTACCCGAAATCGGCGGCGCAAACACAGCAGCGTTCAGGGTGTGTGGTTGCGGCACATCGTGCGCATGAAATTCAGGCTCGCTTGTAGTTTTTACGCTATTCTCAATGTTGTGGCCCACAACTAATGCGACAGAAACCTTGGCCTGTGTGGCAACTTTCTGAGCTGTGGACGTCCTGGATTCGCTCACAGATCGGCCAATAAAGGGTATAACCAACAGAAAGATTAGCAGCACAAACCCGCAAAGCAGGGCCATACGCTTAACAGATAGCTTAATCTGCCGGCGCAAGCTACTAATCTCGCCTGCCAGAGAAATTAATGTCCGGGGCAATTTCATTTTACTCTCACCTCAGACATAGTGTTTCCATCTATTTCCTGTTTAAATCAGGTGCTAACGGTCAATATTCCATAAGTTTGCGCCTGGATAATAGTGGCTCAAAATAGCTTTGTAGCCATACCCTTTTTGGGCCAGATAGTTTGCCCCATATTGGGACATGCCTACTGCATGCCCGTTGCCATAGGCGGTGAAGACAACCTTATTGTTCGTTACCCGGATGGTGAAGTCCGTCGACTTAAGCCCTAATTCAGCTCGTAATCTGGTAGCGGAAATTGCCTTGCCTTGAATACGCACCATCTTTGCTCTGCCGGCTGTCGTCCGCTCAATTATCCTAACATCATTTTGGCCAAGCTTTTTCTTCCCAGCCAGGGTGGTGCCTAACCGCTGATCCAGTTCGGCCGGGCTAAAGGAGACAGTGGAAATCGATATCCCTCGTTCCCCGGCCTCCGGAGCAACATGATTAAGATACGGCAAAGATTCTCCCCAGACATCCTCGGCCCGTTCCGTCGGGAGCCGGCCGGAATTGGCAAAGAAGAAAGCCTGAACGTAGTCCCCGTTATAGGTTAGAACCAACCCCTTGGTAGCTTTGACCGCTTGTTCAATTTTCAACCGGTTGGGCAGATAATGAACTATTCCCCACTTTTTTCGCAGCGCTTGATCTGACTGCCAGGCCTGAGTACGCTGTGTGGTGTCGACATCGTAGGACTGCTCATTTCGGGTCTCACTTACCAGCTGCCTTACCGCATAAGTCCTGGCGGCTACCGCTTGCGCTTCTAATGCCTCAGGCGCGAAATTAGCCGGCATTTCTGCGCTGACCACACCTACCAGGTATTGTTCAAGGTCAAGCGTTTGAATCTCACCGTCAGGCATTAGCACCCTTATTCCCCGCATCCCCTGTTTCGGAGCATCAAACAGCTGTCGATTTTTAATAGTTAACATCCCAATCAGCGCGACCAAGATCAGACCCACAGCTGTAAGGGTCCAAGGAAATCTGCGCATTTGGTTACCTCCGCTCAGTACAAGCCTTTTTATCAATAGGTATGCAAAAAAGCGTAACCTTATGTTACGCTTTCAAAACCAAAGCTGTTTAGTTGGGGATACCCTTGACTTTAGGCGCTACACCGTTCGATGGATGCACCGAGACTTTGTAGTTTTTCGACCAGGTGCTCATAGCCGCGGTCGATATGGTAGATATTTTCGATCGTAGTTTCTCCTTCGGCAACCAAACCGGCAATCACCAAAGCTGCTCCAGCCCGTAAATCCGTAGCCTTTACAGGGGCACCGGCTAATTTATGCGTCCCGTCAACAATCGCCGCTCTGCCCTCAATTCTGATGTTTGCACCCATCCTATTCAGCTCTTCTACATGCATAAACCGATTTTCAAAAACGGTTTCCGTGATAATGCTAGTGCCATTGGCAACAGTGGCCAAAGCCATCATCGGCGCCTGTAAGTCGGTTGGAAAACCAGGGTGCACCTGAGTCTTCACTTCAATACCGTTCAATGCCCCGTGGCCAATTACCCTTAAGCCGGCTTCTTCCTCAATTATTTCTGCGCCCGATTCCCTCAGCTTGGCGATAACAGGCTTGATATGATCGGCAATAATGTTCTCCACTAGAACATCTCCGCCGGTAACTGCCCCCGCGATTAGGTAACTCCCGGCCTCAATACGATCCGGAACAATACAGTGTGTTGCTCCGTCAAGGTAGTTGACACCTTCGATCTTAATAATATTAGTCCCGGCTCCCCGGACCTTTCCGCCCATTTCATTGATAAAATTAGCTAAATCGACGAGTTCAGGTTCCTGCGCTGCATTTTCAATCACGCTGGTACCCTTGGCTAAGCTGGCCGCCATCATAATGTTTTCTGTAGCGCCCACGCTGGGATAGTCCAAATAAACCCGCGCTCCGGTCAATCCTTTGGTTTGAGCTTCCAAATATCCATGATTGATGCGGATCTCGGCGCCTAACGCCTCCAAACCTTTAAGATGTAAATTAATTGGCCTGGAGCCGATTGCGCAGCCGCCGGGGTGAGAAATCCTCGCCCTGCCGACTCTTGCTAATAATGCGCCCATCACCACAATTGAAGCCCGCATCTTGCTGACTAATTCATGTGGCGCTTCAAATCCGTCTATCTTACTCGGGTCAATCGCAATCTTGCTACCGTCTCGCTTTACTTCCGCCCCAAGACTGGCAATTACCTGACAAATAGTCTCAACATCCGTAAGCCACGGCACGTCTTCGATGCGAACACTGCTGCCTGCCATAATTGAGGCAGCAATAATCGGCAGCACCGCATTCTTAGCGCCGCTTACCGCCACTTTTCCCTTTAGCGGTGTACCGCCTTTAACCTTGATTATATCCAAACTTAATTCCCAGTTCACAAAACCTCGTTGTCAATTCCCAGGTTCTTGCGCCCAGGAGTCACCTCCCCAGGGGATGTCCATAGTTCATTACTAATTCTGCGTGCCGTGTAAATTGTCCTCTTTTTTCTACAATTTTCGCCGGAGGAAATTACTACAAGTCCGTCATCAGGTCTGGCGCCGTTAAGTAGAAATGCGTTTCGTTATGTAGATAGTCAGGAGTAAGCACAACCTGTAGGTTAATCAAATCGCCGCCCACTGCCACCGGGTCTCCCCAGCCGGGGATAAAACCGGCCGCACTGCTAAAGTTTGCGGCGCTTACTTCCTGTTTAATCGTGTTCGAGCCCAGTAAATCCAGTACCTTTTTAGTTAATTTCTTTCCGGCGGAAAATTTGACCGGTAGGTTACCGGAAATAGTGAGATTTGCCGGTGCACCTGATGCCCTTTTGCGTAAGGCAGTAAACGTTTCCAGGGAATCACCCACGCCAACCTCACTGCTGCCATGCTGCAAACTTGTCAGGCTTTGAGCCTGACCGGTCACGGTTATTTGGGCATGGATACCTTTTGCCCCCAGGTACTGCAGCGTTCTGTCCAGCCTTTCCTGGGCAAGCGGGGAATCACTCCGGCCCGAAGTCAACTCTATACTGAGAATTATTATAAGCAATAATACTATTTTTCGCAAAGCATTTGCACCCCTACTC